>JACMKY010000141.1 GCA_014379925.1 Cytophagales bacterium
GGCATTCCGGTGGCCACGCTTATCCACCGGATCATGGGCAACTGGCAGCCCGACCAAACTACCTTCCAGCAGCTGGTGATGAGCGAGACAGACCGCGATAACGTCGCGCACCCTTACCCCTTTTGCCTAGCCCATCCCATTGAGTCGGTCCTGCCCGCCGACTACGCCTTCGACGAGGCCGCCGCCTTTGAAACGGCCCTCGGCCCGCCACCCGACTGGCAGGCGGAATGGAAGTGGGACGGCATTCGCGCCCAGATTGTCCTCCGTTCGGGTACCCTCTCCATCTGGTCGCGGGGCGAGGAACTCGTCACCGACCGGTTTCCCGAGTTGGCATCCCTCCGGGAAGCACTGCCGAACGGAACGGTGCTGGACGGCGAAATTCTGCCCTTCCGCGAAGGAAGCCCGCTGGCGTTTTCCGTCCTGCAAACCCGGATCGGCCGCAAGACGGTGTCGGCCAAACAAGTAAAGGCGGCGCCCGTCGTGTTCGTTGCCTACGACCTGCTTGAGGAAGCCGACCAGGACCTGCGTCCGCAACCACTGCGGGAAAGGAGAAAACGCCTGGAAGAAATGGTCCGCCGGCTGGATCCCGACGTGGTCCAACTTTCCGAGATTGTGCCGTTCGGTTCCTGGGCCGAGTTGGTAACGGAACGGTTGCGCTCCCGCGACAAAGTTGCCGAAGGATTGATGCTCAAGCGATTAGATTCACCCTACCACGTGGGCCGGAAGCGGGGGGATTGGTGGAAATGGAAAGTCGAGCCTTTTACCATTGATGGGGTGCTGATCAACGCCCAGAAGGGCACGGGCCGCCGGGCCGACCTGTTTACCGATTATACCTTCGCCGCCTGGGAAGACGGCAAGCTGATCCCGTTCACCAAGGCCTACTCCGGCCTCACCGACGCCGAAATCCGCGAAGTAGACCGCTTCATCCGCCGCAACACCCAGGACAAGTTCGGGCCGGTGCGCGCGGTGAAACCGGAGTTGGTGTTCGAGATTGCCTTCGAGGGCATCCAGGCGTCCAACCGCCACAAGTCGGGCGTGGCCCTGCGCTTCCCCCGCATTTTGCGCTGGCGCAAAGACAAGAAAGCCGAAGACGCCAACCCGTTGAGCGACCTGAAAGCCATGCTCGCTTCAATGAATACTGATCAATGACCCATGATCTCCACCGGACGCCTGCGCGTGCCTTCGCTTGCGAACGCTGCGAGAGCAGCCAGGGCCTACGCGGTTGGCAATGATGCTTGATCATTGTCAATTGAAGTCCGGTATCCGTCAAGTGAAACCAGCGGTTCGTCAAGTAGCCGACGCACAACGAGCCGGATTGACTATGTTGATGTTTACCTTTTTGTCATCCACTCCTGGGTTATTGAAATGCGTCTGATTCTTGGCATTGGACTGTTGGTGCTGTTGCTGCGGGGAGTGGGCTGGGGTCAGTCGGCGCCGGCGCTGCGGGGCGACAGCTGGGCGCAGGTGCAGCGGCAACGGGGGGGCGTAATCACCGTGGTCTGGGACGAATTGGCGCCGTTTGCCTACCGCGATTCCACCGGACGGCTGGTAGGCATTGAGATCGAACTGCTCGAATCGTTCGGGCAGTTCGTCCGGCAGCACTACGGCTACGACCTGCGGCTGCGATGGGTCAACGGCGGCAGTTTCGAGCGCGTTTACGAGCGGGTCCGTACCTCACCCGTTCCCGGGTTATTCGGGGCGGCTTGCTTCTCAATTACGCCGGAGCGGCAGCGCGAGGTACAGTTCACGCCCGCCTACATGCCCGACCTCAACGTGCTCGTTACGCACGCCAGCGCTCCCGACTACGCCTCGGCGCGTGACTTCATCCGCGCCCTGCCCAAACTGAAGGCTTACACCATGCGAAACACCACCATGGCGCAGGACGTAGACTCCCTCCGGCGGGCGTTCTACCCCGCGCTGCCGGTGGAGGTGGTGCCCAACGACTACGACGTGCTGGAACGAATTGCTCAAAACAAGGGGACTTTCGCTTACGTGCCGCTCTCGCAGTACTTTTACGCCCGGCGGCGGATGCCGAACCTGAAGCGGCAAACGGTGTTGCTGAGCGAACGCATCGGATTTGCCGCCATCCATCCCCGCCACAGCGACTGGAACGAACCAATGTGGGCATTTGTCAGAGCCCCCAATGCGGAAGAAAACAACGACCAGGTCATTCAGAAATACTTGGGGAAACGCGTGGTCGAGGTGGTTTTCAACGCGCCCGAACGCCCGTCGGGCTACTCATTCGAGCTGCTCTCGCTCCAGAAGGAATTGGTTACGCAGCGCCTCATCAACACCGCCCTGGAAGTGCAGACCCAGAAAACCTACCAGAGTCTGGCCATCGTCGGCGTGGTGCTGACGCTCCTCGTGGCCATGGTGCAGTATGCCCGCTCGGCCGACAAGCAGCGGTTGAACCGGGTGCTGACCGGGCAGAACGAAGTCATCCGGCAACAGAAGGAAGAAATCGAACGGTTCAACCGGAAGCTGGAAATGAAGGTATTGCAGGCCCAGATGAACCCGCACTTCATTTTCAACTCGCTGAATGCTATTCAGTACTTCGTTACGCTCGACGAAAAGCGGAAGTCACTGGCCTACATTGCGGCCTTCGCCCGGTTCGTGCGGCACTTATTGCGGAACGCGTCGCAGCCTTACACGCCGGTTGGACAGGAAGTGACCATGCTGGAGCAGTACCTGGCGCTCGAGAAGATGCGCTTTGCCGACAAGTTCTCCTACCAGGTTACCGCTGGCGACGACGAAGCCCTGTCCGATGTCCGGCTACCGTCGTTGCTGGTGCATCCATTCGTCGAAAACGCACTTTACCACGGCATCCTGAACCGTCCCGACGGCGGCGGCCTGATCACGGTTCGGTTCGAAGCCTCGCCGGCCCACCTGACGGTGACGGTGGAAGACAACGGCGTGGGGCGGCAAGCGGCCGCGGACTTGACCGGGCGTAAGCAAGGCTCCGACCCCACGCCCCACGAGCAGTTGGTGAAGGATCGGATTGCCCTGCTCAACGAGGGGACAGTGGCAAAAATCACCCTCGAAACCACCGACCTGCGGCATCCCGACGGCCGCGCGGCCGGCACCCGCCTGGTGATGCACCTGCCCAACGGCGAAGCGATGGATTAGCTTTCTCGCTACCTTGCCGGGCCGGTTTCTGCCAACCCCTGCGCCCATGACCCTCGCCACGCTTTGGAACTACCTCTCGTACCTGGGCATCCAGCCGGATCTGCCCTTGGATTTGCAAAAGAAAATCATTCTCTGCAACCGCATTGCCCTCACCATCGGCTTGGTCATGAGTTGCGTGTCGTTCGTGTACTTCGGGGTGCCGATCTTGTTCGCCATCTATTTGATGGCCGCCTTGACCTATACTTCGTCGCTGTTGTTCAATCGGTTGGGGTTCTACAACGTGAGCCGGTTCATCCTCACGTTTACCCCGTCGGTTTACATCGTAATCGGAGCCGGTTTCTGCACTGAGGGGCCCTGCGTGAGTCAGAAATTCGCCCTGCTGTCGGTGTTGATTTCGCCGGTGCTCCTCTTCCAAGTGACGGAAAGCCGGAAGATGTGGCTGGGCATCGCCTGGACGTTGTTGGCCCTGCTGGTCTACGACCCGGTGACGCGGGCCATTCCCCGGCTTCCCGAAATTCCGAGCGACCAGGTTGTCGACAACCCGGTTGACCAGACGGCATCGGCCTTAATCAGCTTCGTCATGTTCGTGGCCGCGTTTGCCTACCAGCAACGCATCAACCGGCGCGTTGAGGGGCAGTTGCGGGAAACGGTTTTGGCGTCGGACGCCCAGAACGGGCTCATCCGGAGCCAGAATGAACAACTCCAGCGGCAGTTCGACGAGATTGAGCGGCAGAAAACAGCCATTGAAGTTATCAACCACGACCTGCGGCTCCAGGCGCTCAAAGCCCAGATCAATCCGCACTTCGTGTTCAACGCCCTCAACTCCATCCAGCATTTCGTTATGCAGAAGAATACCATGGAAGCCCTGGGCTACCTCTCCAAGTTTGCCAAACTCATCCGGCAGGTACTCGAAAACTCGGTCAACGAGCGGGTGGTGGTGGCCGACGAACTCAAGGCGTTGTCTTACTACCTGGACCTGGAGAAGATGCGCTTCAACGACAGCTTCGCCTACTACATTGACGTGGACGACGAACTGGATCCGTTTGCCGTCGAGATTCCCGCCATGCTCCTGCAACCTTACGTGGAAAACGCCATCCTGCACGGCCTGCGCCACCGCCCGGCGGGAGGCGGGCTGCTCAAGCTGCACCTGCTCTACCAGTTCGACCGGCTGCTGTGCGTGGTGGAAGACAACGGCATCGGGCGCGCAGCGGCGCAACAGCTCAACGCCACCCGAACCCCCGGCCACATTTCACGCGGGGCGGCCGTGACCGACACGCGGTTGCGGCTGCTCAACCACGACACCGCCGAACAGCTCAGCGTGGTGTGGATTGATTTGTTGGACAACCACCGCCAGCCGAGTGGCACGCGGGTGGAAATTACGATCCCCATTTAAACGAATTGACCCGATGAACGCCGTCATTATTGAAGACGAACTCCACAGCCGCGAGTTCCTGAAAAACGTGCTCGCCGAACTCTTTCCCGACCTGCCCATCGTGGGGGTTGCCGAGTCGGTGCCGGCGGGCGTGGCCCTCATCGAGCGTACCCGACCCGACCTGGTTTTTCTCGACATTGAAATGCAGTCGGGGACGGGCTTCGACCTCTTGCAGCAACTTCCCCAACGCAATTTCGACGTCATCTTCACCACGGCCTACGACCACTACGCCCTGCGGGCCATCAAGTTCAGCGCGGTGGACTACCTGCTGAAACCGATCGACCTGGACGAACTCCGGGTTGCCGTGCTCAAAGTGCGCGATCAACGCGGCCGGCAGACGGGCGCGGCGCTCGAGATGCTGCTGGCTAACCTCCGGCAACCCGAATCCGAACCGCAGACCATCACGCTGGCCACCTCCGACGGATTGGAGTTCGTGCCTCTGTCCCAGGTGGTCCGGCTGGAAGCCGCCGGGGCCTACACCACGTTCTTCCTGCGGGACGGCAAGAAGATTATGGTCAGTAAAAACCTGAAGGAATACGAGCAGCTGTTGCCGGAGAAACACTTCTTCCGGGTGCACAACTCCCACATCGTCAACCTGAACGAAGTGAAACGGCTGCTCCGGACCGACGGGGGCTGCGCCGTGCTCAATGACGGCAGCCAGGTGCTGATTTCACCCAAGAAGAAGGACGAGTTCGTGCGCTTGCTCACCAACCGCTGAGCCGGGCCGTATAGTCGGCGAGGCCGGCGTCCGCCACGGGGTCATCCGAAAGGGTGGCCCCGTTTTTTGTTGCGGTGAATTCAAACGCCCGTTCCGTCAAGCCGCCCGCCCTTGCCGTCAAGCGGCGGTTGGTCCCCCGCGTCCGGCCGCCTTACCTTTGACCCATCAACATCGCCAACCAATTTCAATTGGCATA
>JACMKY010000142.1 GCA_014379925.1 Cytophagales bacterium
CGCAAGAAAACCCGTGCTTCAGCACTGTCGTTCACGTGAAGGACGTGGGGAGTGAGGTTGCTTTTCATCCGGGTCCACTTGTTACTCTTCCGTTACCCAAGCGATTCTTCGCGTTCCCGACATCGACGAACCTCATCACATACCAATCAAAGCTAGGGACGACGAACGAAACCCGCAAACGGTGGCCCACTACCTTACTTGCGGTAAGACCGGATTGAAGTAAGAAAAAACGGTATCCGTTTATTATCCTCTGCCAGTTTGACGCGGTATTCCCGCGTCCGAGGAAAAGCCGGCGAAGGGGTGAAGAACCGCGAGTCGATCGAAAGCGGAGAAAAGAAGGTAACTCCTTTCTCCAGTCGGCTTCGCTGAACGGGTTACCCGTCGGCGCTTTCGATCACTTGGTTATTTTTCCAAGGATGCGACGCAAAGAATGAATTGATTCCGGCTCATTCCTCAAACGACCCACAACGGGCAAGCAAACGACATTGCCTGGTGGGTGCCCGCTTCTCGATGCGTGACCTCCCAGTAACGCGGACTCCAAAACCGGATTGAAAACTTCCGGTTCAGCCGTCGAAAAACCATTGATGTTCATAAAAATTTAAATAGCTCAATACTATAAAAACAGGAGATGTAGGTATTTCCTGACATTTCGTGGAAAAGACCCGAAATTCAGCGCTTTTCGGTGATGGGCGGACAAACAAAATTTACCTCGTCTCCGTTGATCCCTAGCCGATGGTTGCTCATTGAAAACCGGAGCGAACATTGCCAATATCATTCGCCGCGCAAGACCGACAAACCCGTTCGTTCTATCCTCCTGAAGATCACCGTGAGAAAGGCCCTTCCTTTGCCCTGGTACGTCCTCTTGTCGACCCTGCTGGTCTTGTCGGCCTGCGCTCAGTCGCGGGAAAAAAAGCGGCCGGCCGGTCAGTCAGCTACCGACTCCACGGCCGACCGGGATCTGGTCAACGGGGCTTATGCGTACCAACCGGCCAGCGCCGATGGTACGGGAAAATTTTACCTGGGACGGGAAATTGCCCAAGTCATGGGTCACTTGGGGGCGGAATGGCTCGAGCGACCCGAACGGACGCAGGAGGAACGAACGGACCTGCTGGTGGAAGCGCTGGAACTTCAACCCACCGACGTGGTGGCCGACATCGGGGCGGGAACGGGCTACTTCAGCTTCCGGATTGCCGAAGCGGTGCCGAAGGGCCAGGTACTGGCCGTGGATATCCAACCGGAAATGATTGCACTGCTCAACGAAAACAAACGCAAAAGCCGCGTTGCCAACGTAAAAGCCATTCTGGGAACCATCACGAATCCCAAACTTCCGGCCGAAGGGGTAGACCTGGTGTTGTTCGTGGACGCCTATCACGAATTTTCGCACCCGATGGAAATGATGCGGGAAATTGCTGCCGCTCTCAAGCCGGGCGGGCGGGTGGCCCTGGTTGAGTACCGCGCCGAGGATCCGAACGTGCCCATCAAGGCCCTTCACAAGATGAGCGAAAACCAGGCGACCAAAGAGATGCGCTTGGCCGGGTTGCGCCTGGTGCAAAACAAGGACCGGCTTCCCTGGCAACACCTGATGCTCTTCGAGAAGCCGGACAAGTAGCCGCCTACTGCGACCATTCGGTGGGTTGGCGGTCCCAGCGGTGCTCTTTCAGGGCGTAGAGCAGCTCGGCGGGAAGACCCTGGCCGTCGCCGGCCGCGGTATTGGACCGTACGTGCGCTTCTTTCCGCATTCCCGGAATGGTGGTGCTGACGTAAGGGTTGCTCAGGATGAACCGCAGGGCTACTTCAGCCATCGTCATCCCTTCGGGCACCAGGGACTTGAGGCGGTCGGCGTGCTCTACGCTGGCGTGCAGGTTTTCGGGTACGAAGTACGTGCTGCGCCAATCATCGGCCGGGAAGGTGGTTTCCTTGGTGAAAGTACCCGTCAGTGTACCTTCGTCGAAAGGAACGCGGGCAATCACGCCCAAGTTGAGCCGGTCGCAAAGCGGAAAAAGTTCGTCCTCGGGGTTCTGGTCAAAGATGTTGTAGATCACCTGCACGGCGTCGATGAGGCCGGTGCGGATGGTTTCGAGGCTGTTGTTGGGCTCCCACCGGTTGATGCTGATGCCCACCGCCCCTACTTTGCCGGCTTTTTTGAGGTCCTCCACTGCCCGCTGCCAGCGTTCGTCGCCGGCCCAGTGGTCCTCCCAAACGTGGAATTGCTGCAGGTCAATGGTTTCCACGCTCAGGTTCCGCAAGCTCTTCTCGGTGTAAGCCACAATGTGTTCGGGTGGAAAGCAATCGTCGAGGGTGAAGCCTCGTTGCGAGGGCCAAACGAAGTTTTTAGGCGGGATCTTGGTAGCTATGTACAGCCGCCGGTCGAGGTTGCGCTTCAGGAGCCGGCCCAGGATTTGTTCGCTGCGACCCGAGCCGTAGCCCCAGGCGGTGTCGAAGAAGTTGCTGCCCAACGCTACGGCCAGGTCGAGCGAGCGATCCGTTTCGCGTTCGTCGGCGCCCGACCAGTCCGCCAGTCCCCACATGCCGTAGCCAATTTCACTGATTTGCCAGCCCGTGCGGCCGAAAGTCCGGTAATGCATGGTAGTTACAGGTTGAAGGTTATACGTTGCTGGTTACCAGGCTGCGGTCATACCAGGCTTGCCGAAGACGCAGCCGGTCCGCCGCCGTCGGCGGATGCCGTGCGGCTACTTCGTACCATTGGCGAACAGCAACCGGGGTTGGTACGGGTAAGCGGCAAAGAGGTTGTGTTGCCCCGCAACGCCCCCTCGGAAAGGTAACCGACCCGTTGCGAGACTACATATATATTTGAAAATAAATCAATGCGAAAACCGACAGGAATTGGCCAAACCAAGGAAATTTTTGCATCTTTGTAGAGTTCCTTACGAAGAGTTGGTGAGGTGGAAAAGGTTGATTGGAGGGATTAGCCGGTGGCGAATTTGTCAAAGCAACGCTGAAATACTACCTGAGACCCGCAAAAAGGCCACTGTTGTTTAAATCTGGGTTGAATAGGTTTACCGGTGTCTCTTTCTTTGGAAGGCGCTCCGCACTCAAATTGAGGTATTTTTTTACAAGCCCGCTTCTTTGAATGTTTATGAAAGATTTTTCCGCAAAGCACGCTCCCGGTGCCCTGCTGCTGAGCTGCCTGCTGTTGGTTCCCGCGTTGAGCTGGGGACAGGCGGACGGCGATTACCAAACCAACGCCCCCGTCGTAAACTTCACTCTCCCGGCCGGATGGCAGCGCTACAACGGGGCTGCCTGGGCGGATGCGGATGCAGCCCCCAGTTCAGCCAACGGGGTGATCACCATCCGGAACGGTCACTCGGCCGAAGTTACCGCGAACGTCACGCTGGATCAGACCGTGATCACCAACGGGGGCACATTGTGGCTCAACACGAACGGCGCAACGCTCACGCTCAATGACGGCCAGGGAGATGACCTGGAGATCGGGGCGGGAGGAACGCTTCTTCACTGAAGAGCGGGTGCCGCCTTTTACGCGCCTGGAGTAGAGGGCAACCTTGCCGTAAGACCGGGTGGGCTTATCCGGGTGGATAACGCCGGCGTCGGACAAGGTTACTTTTACGCCAACAACCAACCGGGCAA
>JACMKY010000143.1 GCA_014379925.1 Cytophagales bacterium
CGGTATTTTCCTTTGCAGTCTGTCGGCCACCGTTGCGGGAAGCGGAATGCCGCCCAGCGGAATGCCGCCCAGCGGAATGCCGCCCAGCGGACTGCCGCCCAGCGGAATGCCGCCCAGTTCAATCCGGAACCCGAAGGCTTGATTCGTCTGAACTTAACGGATATTCTTTCTTCGAAGGCCCCCAAGCGTCGGCGATTGACCTCGCGGGTGGTAATGCCGCGGGTGATTTCGTCGCAAACGACGCTGTTTTCCGGCGGGGGAAGTGAAATGATCAGACCTGCGCTAGGAACAAAGGTCGTTCAACTGGTCATACAGGCCGTTGTCCAATTGATAATCGCTCTGCTGAACAAACACCTGGATCTTTTTTAGTAAGCAGGACCGCCCTCCGACCAACCGCGGCAACCGGTCGGAGGGTGGCTTGCCTACCCGGCCGCCGGTAGCGGGTTGGCCACTTCGTGCCGGATTCGTTTCTTGTCGATCTTGCCCACGCTGGTCTTGGGAATTTCGGGCGCAAAAATAATCCGATCGGGTACGTACCACTCATTGATTCTTCCTTGCCGGGCGAGATCATACAAAAAATCTTTTATACTGATCGCGTCAACCCGGCCCGCAAACGCCGGCTTCAGCACCACCAGCGCAACGGGGCGCTCTCCCCACTTCTCATCGGGCAGACCAACGACGGCCACCTCGGACACGGCCTCGTGCTGGCTGATGAGGTTCTCGATTTCCAGCGACGACACCCATTCCCCGCCCGTTTTAATTACGTCCTTGAGCCGGTCGCTGATTTGCAGGTAGCCCTCCGGGCTAATGCTGGCCACATCGCCGGTGTGCAGCCAACCGTCTTGCCAAAGTTGCTCGCTTTGCTCCGGTTCCTGGAGGTAGCCCTGGGTGAGCCAGGGGGTACGCACAACCACCTCACCCACGCTCGTTCCGTTGTGGGGCAGGGACTGGCCCTGTTCATCCACGATCCGCAGGTGTACCAACGGCGTTGGCAGACCAGCCTTGATTCGGTAAGCAATCTGCTCCTCCGCGTTGCCTTCACTGAGCGTACGCCCCTTCAGGTAGGTAAGGGTCAGAATGGGACAAGTTTCCGACATCCCGTACCCGGTAATGAGTTGGATGCCCAGGTCGGACGCCGCTTTCGCCAGTCCTTGGGGCAACGCCGAGCCGCCGATGATGACCTTCCACCGGCTCAAGTCCACGGTTTTGGCAACCGGGTTGCTCACCAGCATGTGTAGGATGGTTGGTACGCAATGCGAGAAGGTGACTTTTTCCCTGACCAAGAGCTGAAGCAGCGCTGCTGGTTCGTACTTACCGGGATATACCTGCTTGGCACCCAACATCGTGGCTACGTAAGGAATACCCCAGGCGTGAACGTGAAACATGGGCGTGATGGGCATGTACACATCGTCGGAACGGAAGCGCACGGTCGTTTCGTAACTTCCCGCCGCCACACTGGTAGCCAGGGTATGCAACACCAACTGACGGTGCGAGAAATATACCCCTTTGGGATTGCCGGTCGTGCCAGTCGTGTAAAAAGTGGTGGCAACCGAGTTTTCGTCGAAGTCGCCAAAATCGTAGTGCGGGGAAGCGGCGGCCAGCAAGGCTTCGTATTCGTCCGCCCCGTCGAACCCGCCCGGGTCCGGAACGGGCGGGTTCGGGCTATCGCGTGGGGCGTCCCGGAGGAGGATGATTTTCTTCACCGTAGTGAGTTCATCCTTGATGCTTTCCAGCAAGGGTAGAAAATCGGTGTGTACCAGCACGACGCTGTCTTCGGCGTGGTTCATCGTGTAGAGAATCTGCTCGCGGGAAAGTCGCACGTTGACGGTGTGCAGCACGGCACCCGTCATCGGAACGGCGAAAAAGCATTCGAGGTAGCGGTGACTGTCCCAATCGAGGATAGCCACGGTTTCGCCGGGTTGCAGTCCGGCCGTCGTCAGGGCACCCGCCAGCCGGTGAATGCGTTCGTTCAACCCGCGGTAATCGTAGCGCACGGAGTCGCGGTAGACGATTTCACGGTCGGGCTCGTAGGTAAGCGTGGTGAGCAACAGATTTTTAATGAGCAAAGGGTAGGCGTACGCCGAAGCCGTGGGCGGCAGGATTTTCGTCTGGATCATGATGAAGTGAAGGTTAGTGCAAGGACCCAACAAGATAGAAAAGATTCGCGGATGGAACACGCCGGACGGGCGTTGATCGGCGATGTGACTTGATGAAGACGAGTGAGGGGCGGCGGAATGAATACCCGCCCGTCGGAGGGACCGGACCTTTTACGGAACGGAGCGAATGCCGAGCGTCAAAGCAGAGATTGATTCCTGCTTTGACACCCAGCATTCGGGGTTCGAAATTCTTATAAATACTTCCCTTGCCGAACCAGGAAAAACGGGGGAGTCAGAAAAAATGATTGAAAATCCGGGTACCGCTTTCGGCGCTGCGTACGGGTTGACCCGGATCGGTAAAACACCCGGTTAGAAGGGCAGTTCGTTGTCGTCGTCGTTGCCGAAACTCTGCAAGCTAACGTTTTCTTTGGAGGTTTGCGCCTGTGGTCGGGGAGTAGCCTGGGTTTTGGGAGCCGAAGCGGGGGCGCTGGGCTGGGACTGACCAACGGACTGTATCTTCCAGGCTTGCAGGGAGTTAAAATAGTTTTTTACGCCTTGCTGGTTGGTCCAGGCCCGTCCGCGGAGGTTGAATGAAACGTCTATTTCCTCGCCTTCCCGGAAACTGTCGATCAGGTCACACTTGTCCTGAACCAGTTCAAACTTGACGAATTCAGGGTACTGGGGATTTTCGGCAAACTCGATCACAAATTCACGCTTCCTGAATTTTTCGGATACCTGAGTGGTATCAAATATTTCTACAATTCTTCCCTGGATGTTCATAGATCAGATAAAGTCAGGTTGTAAAGGTAGAAAAAATAGTCGAAAATAAGGAAAGTTTTTGTAAAAACACCCCGGATTTTGTCTGATACAAGTTGGTTAAAATCAACTGTTTTCAATCCATTTCAACGAATGTCATGATTGGAGTGGATTGGGTCTTTGGCGGAGGGAAACCGGGAAGGCAAGGTCCGACCCCGTCCTGCGTTCTTGCCGCGCCGATGGCCCAGGAAGATGGCAGACAAACGGCACTCCCCAAACCACGTTTGTCCAAAACCGGGCAAAAACTACTTCCCCAAAAGCTTTCACAATCAACTGCTTATTTTTCACGCTTTCCGCCGGAGCTACTGCACGAAGGGACGCGCGGGGGAGGGCTGCCGGGCGAATGAATCGGCCACCGGCTTCTTTCCGGTTGGGATTCGGGTACCGGGTAGAATTCAATCCCTGCTTCTCCACACTGTCCGGCGTAAATTGCCCGTTCCGTGTAAGAATGGGCAAAGGAGTGGTGTTTGAACGCTCCGGATGGCAAGAAAGCCCAACAATTTTACCCCCTCACTGGCCGGAGCGAAACCTCACCTGGACTAAACCTTCAACTTCTGCGTAGGAAGTATAAACCGGAAAGCGAGGATACGTGGGGTTCAGCGGTGATACAAACATGAAAAAGGTTATTTTACTCTCCCTTCTATTAGGGTGCCACCGGCTCGTCGGTAAGCAGCGGGCTAACCAACCGTCCGCAACTGAGCCGATCAAAACCCGGTTGTCCTTCCATTCGACGCCTCCTGCGCAATTAGACCGGTCGGATACCCTCTCGGCGTCCCAACGGGGTCAACACCCATCCGTAAAAAATGCTGACGCCCAAAAACCGGCTTGGCGGCTCCACGCCGCGCAGAACGTTCCGCCGTTTGACAACCCACCCGTGGGTAAAACGCCCGGTAAAGCCGCCCCGGGAAACAAAGGGGAGGCCTTCAAATTGAACCCGAGTCTCCTTCCGGAACCCCACCCGTCGGCATTGGCGGCGGGTGGAGTTGGCAAAGAAGTGGGAGCAACGGAAGCGTACCGGCGGCTGGCGGTGAAATACGCCGCGGCGGGTGATTACCAGAGCGCGTACGCCTACGAACAATTGCGTTTTTCGGCCCGCGACGAGGCTCGGCGCGTCCAGAACGCCCGGTTACGGGCCGAAAAACAACCCGCCCGCGCGATGGCCCAATCACCCCCGTTGGAAGGGGCAATCGGTCCGGTTTCGGATTTGCAAGGTCGGCACCTGATCTGGAACGGTCTGTTGACGGCATTTGGGTTGGCCAGCTTGTTTGCCGTTTTCCTCTACTACCACAACCGGCGAACCCAGCGGATCAACCGCCTTCTGCAACAGCGAAACGCGGAAATACAACAACAGAAAACCGCCATTGAAACCCAACGGGATGAGATGGAAGAAGAAAGCCGTAAGCTGGAAGGGCTGAACACCACCAAGGACAAGTTTTTCTCCATTGTCGCACACGACCTGAGGGGACCGATCAATTCGTTACTGAGCTTTTCCAACTTGCTGGCCAACGGGTTGCCTACGATGAGCAACCGAGAAATCCAGTTGATTGCCCAGGAATTGAACAAAGCAGTCAATAACACTTCGCGACTCACCGAAAACCTGCTCACCTGGGCCAGGTTACAAATGGACAGCCTGGGCTACTACCCGAGCAGCGTGGATTTAAACAAGGTCCTGGAGGACAACCTCTCGCTTTTCAGCGTAGCCGCGCGGCAAAAGGGCATTCACCTCGAGGCTACCCCCCACCCGGGTCTGAACGTCCACGCCGACGAATCGCAGCTTCGGTTCATCCTACGGAATCTGACGGCCAACGCGCTCAAGTTTACCCACGCCGAAGGTACGGTGCGCATTCGCACCCAAACGGAGAATGCAATGGTGAAGATATCGGTGGAAGACAACGGCGTCGGAATCAAACCCGAAATAGTGGATAAAATTTTCCGCATCGATGCCAAACACAGCACGCCAGGCACCGCCGGGGAAAAAGGAACCGGCCTGGGGCTGGTGCTTTGCAAAGAGTTTGTCGAAAAGAACGGCGGCAGCCTACAAGTAAGCAGCGAACCGGGCAAGGGCAGCGTATTCACCTTCTACCTGCATCAAGCCGCTGCCGCCTGATGCGGGCTGGTCGCTCCCACCGGAGTTTTCGCCCCCGTTCATTCCGTTGCTTCAAAGTCACCCACCTTGTGAACCGGAACTGCCGCTTTGTACCCTTTGCCGGAAAGTCGCGTATAAGCCGGAAGGACCACTCAAGCAGCCAGCCATGAACCAGACCACCGAACCCGCCGACGGCATGTCACCCGACGGAACGCCCGACGGAATGCGGCCCAGCAAAACGCAGTCTTTCGAAGAGACCCTCGAGGCGACGACCACCTACTTGGAAGGCTTGCCCACCGGAGTGGAAATCGAGTCTGCCGTGGAAAACGTTCAGGCGTGGCAACAAGAACTCCACCGGTTGGGACGGCCCGAACTAAATGAAATCGCGGACCACCTGGGCAGTTTCATCAAGTACCTGACCAATCCCGAACCGGATGGCAAAGCCATTGGTCGCTCCATGGTTCATTTGGGCGAAATGACCATGAAAGCTGCCAACGGCGCGGAACCCGAAATCGGCACCAAAATAAAAGTGCTGGGAAACTGGCTCAAAAAATCCGGCGAGTCTATGTGAGGGTACCACCGATGCATCGCTGCTTCTTCGACGACTCCGGCAAAAAATACGAACACCCATGATTCCCTACCCGACTCAACCCGAAATTACCCCTCCCACCGAGCCGCTGACGCCGTCTACGCCCGACCCGTACGTGCCTTCTACCCCCGAGCCGTACGTGCCACCGGTAAGGGAACCCGAGATTATACCCAACCCGGAGCCCCTTACCCCGCCGGTGCAGGAATAACCGTACCGGGAGTGCAGACGCAGTTCATTGTTTGACTAGTTTATTCTGGTACGATTGACCGCCTTGCCTGGTTTGCAGCAGGTACATTCCCGCCGGTAGCCGGCGCAGTTGCCTGCTTACCCGTCGCTCCGCCTCCTGAGTGGAAGTAACCGTGAAATCGGCCAGCGTTATTCCGTTGACCGACAAGGTCAGGCGGGCTTCGCCAACGTCGGGTAGTACCAAATGCACCTCCCCATTGGTGGGGTTGGGGTAGAGCAGCAGGCCCTCCTGCGCAATCGACTCCCCGCCCTTCACAAAAATTGGTTTGCTGAGTTGGTACTGGCCGTTGCGGTCCAGTTGCTTAAGGCGGTAATAACTGTCCTGGGTATAATTCTCGTCGGTAAAGCGATACCGGTTGACGGCTTGCGGCCGGGGGGTAGCCTCCACCAAGCCGATCCGCACGAACTGTTTCAGGTCCGCCGAGCGCTCCACTTCGAAGCCCGCGTTGTTCAATTCAGAAGCCGTTTCCCAGTTCAGCACCACCGCGTTGCCCTGCCGCCGCCCGCCGAAGGAAAGCAGCGTAACCGGCAGCGGCCCCGATGCAGTAAACACCGTAAACTCGGCAAGTTGGTCGGTGGAGCGGGTGATGCTTCGCCCAATTGATACATTTTCGGGAGCACCAATTTCCACCCAGGGACCCAGGTCTTCCCGGTGCCAGAGTTGAGCGTCGGTCAGGTCTTGCCCGTTGTCATCCGCCGAAACCCAACTGAAGGTGACGGAACAGTTGCTGATGGGCTGCCTCTGGGGGGTAATCAACCAGGTGCGGTCAATGCTTTCTTTCGTTCCGAAGGTACGCCTGCCGGCGAGGCCCGATATCCGAAGAACAGTTACGCTGTCCAAGTCATTGCCAAGGGGGTCGATGCTCACGCCCATTCCACCGAAGCCGGTAGCGACGGTGCCTACCTGACGGGTGGCTTGCAACCGGCCCACCAGGTACTTTTCCGATGTTTCATTAACAACGGTAGCGACGGCACCCAGCGTAACGGTGTTGGCTCCCGTGGAGAGCCGGCCCGCCGTAAAGAAAAGATTTCCGTTCACCGTCGTGTTCTGACCCAGCGTAAGTCCGGCCGCGTTGTTGACGGTCAGGTTGTTGACGGCAGCCGGCAACTTGTTTCCCGTAACTTGAGGAACAATGCCATTGAAAGTAAAATTACTGACACCGAAGAGGAGGTCATTAAGGGCGATTGAGCCGTCAACTCCCGAAGCGTGGGCTGTAATCAGCGAACTGCCGGTTTCCATTTGATA
>JACMKY010000144.1 GCA_014379925.1 Cytophagales bacterium
TCAATCAAGAAACTGCTGACCTACCTCCCCCAGAACTGCGAAGAAAACGCCCCCGCCTTGCCTTACCCGGCCGGGGGCGATGAACGGCGGGAAATCCTGCGTCACCTTCTCCCCGAGAATCCCAACCAGCCCTACGACGTGCGGGAGGTGATCGGGGGCATCATCGACGAAGAGAGTTTCCTGGAGGTGCACCGGAATTTCGCCGAAAACATCGTGGTGGGTTTCGCCCGGCTGGCGGGCCGCAGCATCGGCGTGGTGGGCAACCAACCGGCGGTGCTGGCCGGCGTACTCGACATTGATGCCAGCACCAAGGCCGCCCGTTTCGTGCGCTTCTGCGATTGCTTCAACGTTCCCCTGCTGGTGTTGGAAGACGTGCCCGGTTTTTTGCCCGGCACTGACCAAGAATGGGGGGGCATCATCACCAACGGCGCCAAGTTGTTGTACGCCTTCTGCGAGGCCACCGTGCCGCGCGTGACCGTCATCACCCGCAAGGCTTACGGGGGGGCCTACGACGTGATGAATTCCAAGCACATCGGCGCGGATATGAACTACGCCTGGCCGGGTGCCGAGATTGCGGTGATGGGGGCCAGGGGAGCGGCGGAAATCATTTTCAAACGGGAGATCGCCGAAGCCGACGACCCGGAAGCCCGGCTGCGGGAGAAAGTGGCGGAATACACCCGCAAGTTTGCCAATCCCTACCGCGCCGCCCACCGGGGTTACGTTGATGAGGTGATCCGTCCGGAGGAGACCCGCGCCAAACTGATCCGGGCTTTCCGGATGCTGGAAAATAAAGTGGCTACCTTGCCCAAGAAAAAGCACGGCAACATACCGTTGTAGATCAAAGCACCCGTAAAAAACCCGCCTCTTCGCAAATCGTACCTTCCCCTGCGTCAGGGGCCTGCATACTATCTCTCCTTCAACCTGTTTTTTGTTATGAACGAACTCATCAACCAGACGCTGGGCAAACTGAACCGGAACCGGAGTCTCTACAAAACCAGTGAATTTGCCGTACGCGATCACCTGATTAACCCGATTATGACCCATCTGGGCTGGGACATTACCGATGCCGACTACGTCATTCCCTGCCCGGTATCCGACGAAGGAAGCACGCCGGGCTACGTGCTCGTCAAGGAAGGCAAAACCCTCTCCTTCGTCGAACCCCGCAGTCTTTCGGAAGATTTGCAGGACCACATTCCCACCCTGGTGCTGCATTGCCAGCGGGCCGGTGTGGAGTTCGGCGTCCTTTCCAACGGCCTTCAATGGATGCTGTTGAAGACGTTCGGCACGGGTCTCAAACCCAAGGAGCGGATCGTGTGGCAGGTCAACCTGGAACGCGATTCACCCATGAGCATCACCAAACGCCTGAAATCCGTGGCTCACCAACACATCGGTAAAATTGAGAACCTACTCGAAAAGGAAAAGGTGCTGCACGACGCCTGGGAAAGCTACCTGAAGCAACCGGATGAATTGAACGTCAAGCTTGCGGAGGTGTTCATCAGCAAGGTGGCCGAGCAACACCCCAACATTGAATTCGACGGGGAAGATACCCGCCTGTTTTACCGAAGAAAGCTGAAGGACCTCACCTATCACCGCCACCTGCCCGGCCTGGGCCAGCCGATGGAACTTTCCCGCAGCCGGGGAGAGTTGCCGGGCGCGGGCCTGAACGGGGAGAAGGGTGAGCCAGCAAATGCCTGAATACCCTCCCGCCCGGCGGCCCCGCCAGCCGTCTTCGGGGTCGCCGGACAATCCAAAGAAAAACGCTTAAAAGCGGTTGAAATCAGAAAAACTGATTTCAACCGCTTTTAAGTTCAGGTTCTGTTTTTGTAGTGGCCGCGACGGGCCAACGAAAGGGCGCGGGCGGTAGATTACTATTACTGCCGGTCGGCCGTACTTCAGCCACCCGGCCGGGTGCTGTTCTGCCTCGCTCACTGATGGCAAGGTCGGAGTTGAGCAAGCCTGAAGTTAGACCTTGGTGGTTGGTCAATTTTTCGGCCCGTAATGAGGACTTGGTTTACCGGAAATGGTTTTCCGGCTCTCCGACGGGGTTGCTGATCGCGCCCTTACGAAGGGAGCGCCGCCGGTTCGCCGTGGACCGGCCGCCCACTGAAAGAGGGAACAAATCATCGATTGGCATCTTACCGGTTTGGCCCGAGATGCCAATCAATCATCTGTCCTTCAGGTATTCCATGGGCCCAACGGTTGGCTTGTTCAAATAATTACCAATTATTTAAATATAACAATTTTGTAAAAATGCCGTTAGTCAGTGAAAAATGACTCAAACCGCTGCTTAGCCAATAACGTACGTAAAAGCCCTTCCGGGGGAGAAGTAATTCACTGGATCGCACGATTCAAAGTGAATTTGGTTAATATTGGGGGGATAATTAATTGAATTTCAGTTAAATTCTGTACAATCTCTTCCTCAATGGCCAAAAAAAGTACGCAAGTGGACCCCGAACAATTCCTCTACCGATACCTCAACAATGCTTCTCCCACTGGCTTTGAGTCGTCCGGACAGAAGATGTGGCTCGACTACCTGCGGCCCTACGTCGATGATTATTTAGTGGACACCTACGGCACCGTGGTCGGCATTATTAACCCCGAAGCCCCTTACAAGGTAGTGATCGAGGCCCACGCCGACGAAATCTCCTGGTTTGTCAACTACATCACCGACGACGGGTACCTTTACCTGCGTCGCAATGGGGGTTCCGACGCCCTCATCGCCCCTTCCATGCGGGCCAACATCCACACCCGAAACGGCATTGTGAAGGGCGTGTTTGGCTGGCCGGCCATCCACGTGCGCAACATCGAAAAAGACGAAGCGCCCACCATCAAGAACATTTTCATCGATTGCGGCTGCAAAAACCGCGAGGAAGTGCACAACCACGGCGTCCACGTGGGCTCGGTGGTTACCTTCGCGGACGAATTAATGGAACTGAACGGACGCTTCTACGTGGGTCGGGCCCTCGACAACCGCGTGGGGGGCTTTATGGTCGCCGAAGTGGCCCGCCTGATCCGGGAAAATAAGTACCAACTGGGCTACGGGCTGTACGTGGTCAATTCGGTGCAGGAGGAAATTGGTTTGCGCGGCGCGGAAATGATTGCCCGCCGCCTCAAACCCAACCTGGCCATCATCACCGACGTGTGCCACGACACGCAATCACCGATGTACAAGAAGATTGAGCAGGGTGACCTGAGTTGCGGCAAGGGGCCGGTGCTCACCTACGGACCCGCCGTGCAGAACAACGTGCTGGATATGATCATCGGCGTGGCCGAAAAGCAACAGATCCCTTTTCAACGGGCTTCCGTCACCCGCTCCACCGGCACCGACACCGATTCGTTCGCCTACGCCAGCGAGGGGGTGGCCTCCGCCCTGATCTCCCTTCCCTTGAAATACATGCACACCACCGTGGAAACCATTCACAAGGAAGACGTACAAAATGTGATTCGGCTCATCTACGAAGTACTGGTGCAGTTAAAGGGAGACGAGGATTTCCGGTACTTTAAGTAGGGTCTCCGTTTTTCCGCTCTCCCTTTCTTCCGTTTCCATGATCGACCAACTCGGCCATCCGGTTCATTTGTCCGGCCTGCCCCGGCGTCTCGTTTCCCTGGTGCCCTCGCAAACTGAATTGCTGTTCGACCTGGGACTGGACGAGGAAATCGTGGGCATCACCAAATTCTGCGTCCATCCCGGAGGAAAATGTCGGACCAGGCCGAAAATCGGCGGTACCAAGAATTTCCATTTTAACGCAATTGAAGCCCTGCGTCCGGACCTCATCATCGGCAACAAGGAGGAAAACTACCGGGAAGGCATTGATTGGTTACGGAGCCGGTATCCCGTCTGGATGAGCGATGTCGCTACGCTGGACGATGCCTTGCGCATGATTCGCTCGGTGGGCGAGTTGGTGGGCAAGTCGCCTGCCGCGCACGCGTTGGCGAGCGAAATCCAGGTTTCTTTCCAAGCATTATCCATTCCGGCGCGGCGGACCAGTCTTCCCGGGCGGGTAGCGTATCTGATCTGGCGGCAGCCCTGGATGGCGGCGGGAAGTGGGACGTTCATTGGGGCAATGCTGGCGAGCAGTGGCTTTGAAAACGCATTCGGTCACTTGGTTCGCTACCCCGTAATCAGTCCGGCCCAACTCCGGGAAGCCACTCCCGATTTGGTTTTCCTGCCTTCCGAGCCGTATCCGTTCCGGGAAAAGCACCGGTCCGAACTGCGGGAAATTTGTCCGGAAGCGAAAATCACCCTGGTGGATGGCGAGCCGTTTTCCTGGTACGGCAGCCGGTTGCGGCACGCGGCGGGGTACTTTCGGGAGTTGGCCGACCGGTTATGAAACGTGGTCGGGGTCCACGCCCATTTCACGGAGGCGTTGCGCCAGTGCGTCGGCGCGTCGTTTTTCCAGCTCTGCCCGTTGTTGCGCCTGGTCAGCCCGTTGTTGTTCCTGGTCGGCGCGTTGCTGTTCCTGCCCCAGTCGTTGTACCATTTCCAAGTAGGTTTCAAACCGGGAGCCGTCGGGATGGAACAGTTCCAGGGCTTCCGCCTCCAATTCAAAACGGATCCGCAACGAAGGACTGACCCAACCCCGCATTTCAGTAATTTCTTCCAGGGCATCACCCGCCCGAACCCAGCCTTCCAGCGTGTTGCGGTCCGGATCA
>JACMKY010000145.1 GCA_014379925.1 Cytophagales bacterium
AATTGGCGTAGGGAAAAGCCAGGCTGGCCGAGTTGGCCACGGCCGTGCCGCCCGCCAGGATGACCACCTGGCTCTTGCCGATGTCGAAGTCCACGTTCACGGCCGTGCCGAGGATGGCGGGTTTGCCCTTCACGTTGGAACTAACGCGAAACTCCGCGTGGTCAGCGGTGAACTTGTTCTTGCCCAGCGTAAACTTCTCCGAGTACGTTTCGGAATCCTTTCGTTTCAGGGACCCGCGGCCCACCAAACCCGTGGACCGCACCACCAGGGTTCCCTCCATGGCGGACGTGCCCTGGTAGAGGTCGAACGGGGTTTTGTCGCTAACAATCACCATGCTGTCGGCCTTGGGCATCCACCTCAGCGAATAGTTTTTGATGCCCACCCGCGGAAAAACTCCCTTGCCCGCCGCCCCTTCCTTGATTTCGCCCGCCGTGCCCTTGCCCACGGTGGAATCGGGCATGAACAGGAAGTCTTTGGATTGGAGGGTCGTGGTCAGGTGTTCAATCTGACCGGGGGCGTGCAACCCCGACTTGCTCATCACCAGCTCCCCGGTGAATCTCATGGTCGCCTCGCTTTTGTAGAGGGGATACGTGTTTTTCGGAACCCGGTGCCGGAAGCCCAGCGATTTGTCGGGCATCGTCACCAGTTTCTCCTCGAAGGGGGGAAAAATGTCGTCGGAATAAAACGTACCCACGAAATCGGGGTCCTTGTTGTTGAGGCTGTCCAGGTCGATGGCCGGAATCTTGAAGTACACGTTCTGGTTGTAGGTTCCCTTGAGGCGGTCGGACTGGTTGAAATCGAAATGGATGGCTCCCCCGGCGGCGATGTTCAGGCGCGGAAATTCCGGGAGGTTTTGCCGGCCCGACTTGTTGTCGGCCCGGTTGATGAACAGTGTTCCCGATTCGTAGCGAATTTCGCCGCCCGACTCGGATCGGTCCTTTTTCAGCTGCGATTCCGCCGAAACGAAGGTAATGGAGTCGATGGTGGGCATGGCCACCGAGAACTCCTCGTAGTTGAAGTAGAAATCCTTGCCCCTGAACTTGAAGTTACCCACCGCGATCTCCCCTTCCAGGAGAAAGTACCGGTTCTGGAGCAGCTTGATTTCGCGGTGGCGGGGCGTAATGTACACCTTTAGCGAATCGCTCAGGTTGAAGCGACTCACCCCGCGCACCGTCAGCACGTTGCTGCTCAAATCGAGCGTGGCGTTGGGCAGCGTGTCGCTCGGCTGGTTCATCAGCGACGGAATCATCAGGTTGTCGAAATCTTTCTTGCCACCGTAGGCGAACACGTTCTGCGCCCCCTTCCGGTTGAGGGTCACTCGTCCGGTCGTGGCGTCCAGGTCCACGTACCCCTGTTGCTGCATCGTGAGCATGGCCCCCCGGACGGTGTTCACGTTCTGCTTGTAGGCTTTGGCCAACTCGTCGAGGTAGAAGGTGTCCGTTTTTCTGGCCTTGGAATACGACATCAGCATTTGCAGGGGATGGAAGGGAAGCAACTCCTTGAGGCCCTCGTAGCGTTTGACCGAGTAGAAGTCGTAGGACTCAAAGGTGGAAGGCACTTCTCGCCGGGCGCCCAGGGTTTGGAAGTGAATGAAATTGTCGTTCAGGTTCCAGCGCACCACGTCGGTGTTGATGTCGAACCGGTGGTAGGTATCCGTGTAGGGCGTGTTGCGGAAGCCGTCGTCCGTCTTGGTGAGCCGGAGCAACTGGTTGTTTTTACTGTAGTAAAAATGGATGGCCGGGTGGGTGATGGAATCCCGGCTTTGGTAGATGGCCGCCCCGATCCGTTCGCCCTGGATCAGCGAATCGCCCAGTTCGAAGCGCCGGCCGTAGGCGCGGAATTGGGTCTTTCCCTCTTTCCGGTAAGTGATCACCGCTTCCCGGTTGTTGAGCGAGGAACTGTAGATCCGGTTACCGGCCAGGGCAAAACCACCGCGGTAGGAAAGGTTCTTACCGAAATCCTTGAGAACTACGTTGTTGTCGAAGGACATGAAGCGCGGGTACTGCGCCGCGTGGGGGCCCGTGCGTTTCTTGCTCACGAATTCGAAGACGCCTTCTACCGGGGCAGTGAGTTTGTCGGGATACGTCAGCGTGACGCCCTCGGCGGCCAACTTGGGCATCTTCACGCTGAAGGAGTATTCCTTCAGCGTCACGAACACGTCGGGCAAACCGGCCGCTGCCCAGGTAAACGTGCCTCCCTTGCCCACGAACACCCCGTCCAGCAGGCGCAAGGCCCCGCCGGTACCCGTGAGCGTCGTCGAATCGTGCTCGGTCCGGATGGTCAGGTCAGCCCCCTCCAACTTCAGCAAGGGTCCCAGTGCTTCGGGCGGCACCGGTTTCTGGTAGGTGGCTGCCACGGCGTCGAAGCCGGCGTCGGGCGCCACGCCAGGAGCGGCCACGTCCAGTTCGGTCGACCAGCCATCCGCCCCCGGCTTCGCAGCGTCGGCTTCCTTGGCCGGTTCCTCCCGGGGACCCTCGGCGGCGACCGCCCCGGCGCTTTCCCGGTACTCGAAACTGAATTTTCCTCCCTGCGCGTAGAGGCTGTGGAAATTGGAACGGTGGAAAACCCGGCCCTCGAAGAAGGTCCGGCACGTTTCCAGGTACGCCGCCAGGGCCTTGGCGTCGTGGGAGGCAATTACCCGCTCGGTCACGCCCAGGTACTGGTCCAGTTCGGGAGCGGCCATGTTCTGGCGGTTGACCGCCAGGTTGATGGATTCGAACAGCGTTTTGAAGTAGGGCAGGGTCCGGTACTTCTTGGTCCGCATCTGCTGGGCGAGGGAGATGATTTTGGTCTTCTGTCCCCCGCTCAGCTTGGCGCCCCAAACCGCCTCGAAATCCTTGCCAACCGCCGAGGCGGGCGCGTTCTTGGCCGCCGTCATCATGGTGGTTACCTCGCCGATGAAGGCGTCCGGCGCGTCCGGTAGCTTGGACTGCCCCCGGGCCGACAGCGCGGCCAGCGTCAGGAAAAGAACGGGAAGTAAGGCCTGGTTTCTCATAACCGGTTCGTGGTTCAATGATCAATTATCTGCTAAGTGCGTAAGCGGAGTGCCGCCCACTGAAAACAACTGGGCGGCACTCCGCCGATACTTTTGGCTCATTTGACCAGCCAATTGGTAGGCCTTACGCGACTTGTCACGCACGACTCATGACTTTATGACTGCGCTAGGCCATTGCTTCTTTCCGGAAGGAAACGCAAGCCCATTGATTCTTAGTACGCTGCTCTTCCCAAACAAGTTGGCTGCGGGAGGCTACCTGCCCGATGTCTCCGGCGTCGGATTCGTAGAAACCGCTCACCAGCAGCCGGCCACCGGGTTGCAGGCAGCCCGCGTAGGCGGGAATTTCCCGCAGCAACACGTTGCGGTTGATGTTGGCCAGCAGGAGGTCAAACCGTTCGGAAACCGCCACCTGTTCGATGGTGCCCAGGTGGATGGTCACGTTTTCGCAGTGGTTTAATTCAGCGTTTTCCCGGGCGTTCTCCACCGCCCACTCGTCCACGTCAACGGCCACTACCCGGGCAGCCCCCCGCCGGGAAGCCATGATGGCCAGAATGCCCGTGCCGCACCCCACGTCCAGCACCTGCTTGCCCCGGTGGTCGGTGCGCAACTGGCTGGACAACATCAGGAAGGTGGTTTCGTGGTGGCCCGTTCCGAACGACATCTTGGGGGTGATCACGATCTGGTAAGCAAACCGCTCGTCGGCGGGATGAAACGCGGCCCGAACCAGGCATTGCCCGTCGACGGCAATGGACTCGTAGCCTTTTTCCCACCGCTCGTTCCAGTTGATCCGTTCCAGCGTGCGGAATGCGTACCGGATGTCGGCCTGCCGGCGATACCGGCGAATCAGCCCGGCGACCTTACTCCGGTCGAAGCGATCCCCGGCAATGTAGGCCGCGAGTCCCGCGTCGGTTTCCACGAACGATTCGTACCCGATTTCCGCCAGTTCCGCCACGAGGATATCCGAAAATGCTGCATTCACTTCCACCTTCAATTCTACGAAATCCATGGCCTTTTTCCGTTGACAGTGTGGAGGGCGGGGTACAACGTAAGAAAACCGCCCATTTCCCCGACCCGCCCGTACCCAAAGATAAAAAAGATCGCGGGAACACCACCACGCCGGCCGCCTTTCGGGAGACCGGGGTTGCGCACGGTTTCGGATTTGAATGCGGAGTGTCGCCCACCGTTGCGGGAAGCGAAGTGCCGCTTAGTCGCGGTGGTTCAACGCCCATCACTCAGGGAATGAGCGTTTCCGTGCGCGGCGGACCGGCGGACTTCGACGTTCTGCTGAATAAATTGACCATCAATTTCACTTCCTGCAACCCCAATTCACCAGGCTTGACTACTTGCTCCCGCCAGGGTACCCATTTTCCCGTAACTTGGATTGCCAGATCGCCCGCTATGAACACTTCCCCCCTCACCACCGACGCAACGTCCGACCTCCAACGGACAATCCGAGAAATGCAGCGCGTGTTCACCCTGCAACGGGCCCACCGGCCGATTGTTCGGAACACCGATGCCGCCGCGCGCCGGCGCAAGCTCCAAGTCCTCAAAGAGTGGATGCTGGCCCACCGGCCCGACATCCGCGATGCCTTGTACCGCGATTTCCGAAAGCCCGCCCTGGAAGTGGATGCCACTGAAATTTACGCCATCAAGAAGGAGATTGAGTTCGCCCAACGGCACCTGGCCCGCTGGATGCGGCCCAAGACGGTGCCGACCCCGCTCACCATGCTGGGCGCCCGCTCGCGGGTAACCTACGAACCCAGGGGCGTGAGCCTGATCATGGCTCCCTGGAACTATCCTTTTTACCTGGTGGTGTCTCCGCTGGTCTCGGCGATTGCGGCGGGCTGTCCGGCGATGGTGAAGCCCTCGGAACTGACCCCGCACACGGCGGCCCTGGTTCACCGGATGCTGTCGGAATTGTTTCCGGAAAACGAAGTCGCGGTGTTCGAGGGCGACGCCGACGTGGCCGGGGCCTTGCTCGGGCTGGGCTTCGATCACATTTTTTTCACCGGTAGTCCGGCGGTGGGCAAGATCGTGATGAAGGCGGCGGCGCAACACCTGACCTCGGTGACGCTGGAACTGGGTGGCAAATCGCCGGCCATCGTCGACGAAACCGCCGACGTGGCGGATGCGGCGGAGAAATTGGTGTGGGGCAAGTTCCTCAACAACGGCCAAACCTGCGTGGCCCCGGATTACCTGCTGGTGCAACGGACCGTTTACCAACCGCTGGTGGAGGCCCTGAAAAACACCATCCGCCGCTACTACGCCCCCGGCGGGGAGGTGGCCGACTCGCCCGACTACGGCCGGATCGTGAACGCCCGGCACCACCAGCGCCTGACGCAACTGCTCCGGACGGCGGTGGAAGCCGGGGCGGAAGTGGTGGCGGGTGGCCAGTCGTCGGACGGGGACTGCTACCTCGCCCCCACGCTGCTGACCAACGTCAACGACGGCATGGCGGTGATGCAACAGGAAATCTTCGGTCCCATTCTGCCCATCATTCCCTACGCCACCCGCGAGGAAGCCATCGCCTACGTGAACAACGGAGACAAGCCCCTGGCCCTGTACATTTTCAGTCAGGATTCGGCAAAAGCCGATTACGTACTGGAACACACCTCATCGGGCGGGGCGGGCGTCAACGAATGCGTGGCGCACCTAAACAACCCCCACCTGCCCTTCGGGGGCATCAACCAGAGCGGGCTGGGCAGCGCGCACGGCTACTACGGCTTCCGGGCCTTTTCGCACGAGAAAGCGGTGTTGAAACAGCGGGTAGGTTTCACCGTTCTCAAGTTCCTTTACCCCCCTTATACCGGTAGCGTACAACGAATGATGGATTGGACGATGAAGTGGTTTTAGCGTCCGGCGGTTGCTTCCCGTTGGGAAAACGCCCAAGCAGACGGGAAGACAAAGTGGTTCCGGGAGTCGGTAACTGGCAGCCGGTGGGTCGGCAACAAGGCAACATTTGCTCGCTTGGCGGATGCGGGAAGTGATTCGGCTGGCTCGGTAGGCCGAAGCTTTCCGGGTTCGCGCGCAAGTCCGCCGGGCCGGGCTGCGCAATTTTCTTCCCGGGCCATTTTTTCAACTTTATTTCTCCATCTTGTCAGCCGTTTCAAACCCACCCGTTCTCTTCTTTATAATTTCGCATTTCCCAAACTGATGAAGAAAAAGTTACCCCTGGTTGCTGCCCTCGGCGGCATCCTCCTTTTCCAGGCGCTCACCGCTTTCTCCCAAACCAACCTGCCAACCCCCGAAGCGTTCCTGGGCTATCCACTGGGCAGCCGCGTAACGCCCCACCACCGGGTGGCAGCCTACGTGGAACACGCGGCCAGCCAGGCGCCTACCCGGTGCAAAATTCAACGGTACGGCACCACCAACGAAGGCCGCCCGCTGATGATCGCGATCGTTTCCTCGGAAGAGAACATCCGTCGCCTCGAAGAAATCCGGACCAACAACCTCAAGCGGACGGGTTTGCTCGCCGGCACGCCCACGGCCAGTCCGATCGCCCTCGTCTGGCTGAGCCACTCGGTACACGGCAACGAAGCTTCCGGCACCGAGGCGTCCATGGCCACGCTCCACGCACTGCTCGACCCCGGCCGGGCCGACGTGCAGGGCTGGCTGAAAAATACCGTCGTGATCCTCGACCCCAGCCTGAATCCCGACGGCCGGGACCGCTTCGCCGGCCACGTCAACCAGACCGGCACGGTCCTGCCCAGCGCCACCACCGACGCCCGCGAACACCGCGAACCCTGGCCCGGCGGCCGCTACAACCATTACCTCTACGACCTGAACCGCGACTGGGCCTGGTTTACCCAAAAGGAAACGCAGGGCCGGGTGGCGCTCTACCACCAGTGGATGCCCCACATCCACGCGGACTTGCACGAGCAGGGAGCCAACAGCCCGTATTACTTCGCGCCCGCCGCCGAGCCGCTTCACGAGCGCATCACCCCCTGGCAACGGGAATTCCAGACCACCATCGGCAAGAACCACGCCCGCTACTTTGACCAGAACGGCTGGCTCTACTTCACCAAGGAACGGTTCGACCTCTTCTACCCCAGCTACGGCGACACCTGGCCGACTTACAACGGGGCCATCGGCATGACCTACGAACAAGCCAGCGTGCGGGGCCTCTCCGTGGTGCTGGCGGACGGCGACACGCTCACCTACGGCGAGGCCATTGCCCACCACCACGTCACCAGCCTCTCCACGGTGGAGATCGCCTCCCAAAACGCCGGGAAACTGGTTGCGGAATTCGAAAAGTTCTTCGACAAAGCCCGCCACAACCCCGACAGCCGCTACAAATCGTTCGTCATCAAGGGCGACAACGAAGCGGGCAAACTGGCCCACCTGCTGGCGCTGCTGGACCGGAACCAGATCGCCTACGGACGGGCGGCGGCCGCCCGGAAGGTAACGGGCTTCAACTACGCCCGCGGAAAAGACGAACCTTCGGCGGTGGGCAGCGGCGACATCGTGGTCAGTGCCTACCAACCCAAGTCGGTGCTGGCGGAAATCCTCTTCGAGCCCCGGTCCGCCCTGAGCGACTCTTCCACCTACGACATCACCGCCTGGTCGCTGCCCTACGCCTATTCGCTCGATGCCTTCGCCACCCCCGAGCGAATCGCCGCGGACGGGAAGACCCCGGCCCCCGCTCCGACGCCCGCCGCGGGCGACCGGCCCTACGCCTACCTGGTGCCCTGGACCAACCTCAACAGCGTGCAGTACCTCGGCGCCCTGCTGCAAAAGAAAGTGCGGGTGCGGTACGCGGAATTGCCTTTCGAGGTCAACAACCGGAAATACGACCGGGGTACACTGGTCATCACCCGCGCGGCCAACGAAGGCCTGGGCGGGCGGTTTGATCAGATCGTGCGGGAAGAAGCGGCCAAAATAAACCTGACCCTGGAAGCCACCGCCACGGGGTTCGTCAGCAACGGCAAGGATTTCGGCTCCGGCTTCGTGCGGCCCATCCGGACGCCCACGGTGGCGCTGCTGTCGGGAAGGGGCACCTCGCCCACGGCTTTCGGGGAAGTGTGGTATTACTTCGAGCAGGAAATCCGGTTTCCGCTCACCCTGCTCGACACCGAATACTTCGCTGCCGTGGACCTGAGTCCCTACGACGTGCTGATCGTTCCGAACGTGAGTGCCTCCGGCAATCCGCTCAACGAGGCGGCCCTCACCAAACTGAGGGCTTGGGTAAAGGAGGGCGGGAAGCTCATCCTGCTGGAAAACGCCATCGGCGGCGTGATGGACAAGGAGGGATTTGCGGTCAAGAAGTACGAAAGCGAAACCGCCCGGAAAGCGGCCGAAGAGCGCGAGGAAAAGGAGAAGCTGAAAAACCGCCTGACCGTTTACGGCGACCGCGAGCGGAACAGCCTCTCGGCCGACGTGCCCGGCGCCATCTTCCGGGTAAACCTCGACAACACCCATCCGCTGGCCTTCGGGTACACCAGTACGTACTACACCCTCAAGCAAAGTTCCACCGGCTACGCGTACTTCGGGGATGCCTGGAACGTGGGCGTCATCCGCAAAGGGAACTACGTGGCCGGGTTCGTGGGCAGCAAAGTGAAGAGCCGGCCGGACGAAACCACCGTGTTCGGCGTGCAGGAGTCGGGGCGGGGCCAGGTTATCTACCTGGTGGATGATCCCCTCTTCCGGAGCTTCTGGTACGGCGGAAAATTGTTGTTCGGCAACGCCGTGTTCCTGGTCGGACAGTGAGGCCGGGAAAGGGAACGCAGCATTGGTCCGGTCTGGTAAGGGAAGCGTCAGAAGTTACATGCGTAAGACTTACCGTATAAAGTAAAGGATGATGCAGCATTCAAAACGTTTTATACCGCCCATGAATAACCGTTCCCGCGAATCTTCGAGTAACGATGGTACGACAACGCTTCGCACCGAGCGGGTGCCGGCCCGGAAGCACGCCGATCCCTTTTTCCACCAATCCTCTTTCGCAACCGGAAAAGCGGAGTTCTGGACGAGCATCGCCCATTCGCTGAAGGCGAGGCGGGAAGGAATTGACGAACAAGACGAAAAAATACGAAAGGTAAGCCGGCAACTGGAAGGACTAGAACAACAAATAAAAATATTTTCGGATGGCATCAAACATACCTGCATACTTTGTTAAAAGCGGGTTGCTTAAATCCGTCGGTCGACCATCCAGCGTTGGTTGCTTCGGATTGCCGGAAGAAAACGCTTTGCTGACCGGCGTTTACCCGCGACCGGTTTTCAACTTTTCCGCTGAAATATCTTGGCTTCCATATCGTAAAAGCTGAACATCCGGTTGTCGATCAGCGGTACCAGGGCGTCATAAAAGCCAATGACGAAGAAACCTCCTTCGTTGAGGCTGTGGTATATTTGTTCCAACAGCTTCAATTTGGCTTTGGTATCCAGGTAGATCATCACGTTGCGGCAAAGAATGAGGTCGAACTTTTCGGTTACGGGGTGAGCCACCAGGTTGTGGTACTGAAAGCCGACCTGATGCACCAGCGCCGGGTCGAACTGGGCCACTTCCTGCTGAAGGGTATAATAGCGCTCAAACCGGCGGAAGGGGTTGAATTCCTTGTAATTGGCGGCGTATTCGGGTATTTTCAGGGCTGCGTATTTTCCTTCCTTCGCTTTCTCCAGGGCTTGGGAGTTGATGTCGGTAGCCCACACGACTGCCCGTTCCCGCAGCTTGATTTCATCCAGCACAATCCCCATCGTATACACTTCTTCGCCCGTGGAACAGCCGGCGTGCCAGATCCGAATCGGGTCTTTTTTGTTCAATGCCCTCAAAACCGAGCGGCTGAGCTTGGTCCACAGCACCGGGTCCCGGAACATCGCCGTTAGCCCGACGGTGATTTCGTCGGTGAGGGGATAAATGAAATCGCGCTCTTTGAGCAGCTTGATCCAGAGACTGTGGGTGGAGTCGAGTCCGAAGACGGACAGTGCCCTCGATATCCGGCGCTTGAAGGACTGCAGCTCGTAGCCGGTAAAATCGACGTCGTAACGGGTCAGAATGGCCGAACTGAGCGAAACGAGTTCTTCGTTGGTGATTTCCCTTTCCATAAACGGGTTGATTGATCGGCTGCCGGGTTTATCGGTGGGGCCAACGGCCGGGTCACGGACCGCTATTCTTCCGTTAAAACAACCACCACTTTGTGGATTTTACCTTCCAGGTTGGTGAGCGGATTGAAGCCGGCCCGAAAAGCAACAATCCGTCCGCTCGCGGCGGTCAGGTCCAGACGGGTTTCAAAAGCTTCTCCGCGGTTCATGGGTTGCCGGATTGACCGGTCGAAGCTTTCATTGTCAGCCAAAAAGAACCCGAGTTCCTTGTTTCTCAGTTCGATGCGTTTGTAGCCCGCGAAGTCGAAGAAATTCTGATTGGCATTTCGGAAGGTGGCGTCCGGGTTGAGTTCCAGCATCAGAACCGCTTTTTTCAGGGCCCCGATCACCCCCGACAACTCCATTTCCCGTTCTTTCTCGTCGGTAGTGAACTGGGCCAGCATGGTGATCTTCACTGGATTTCCATCGGGGTCAAAGATCGGGTTGTACGTACCCTTCAGCCACAATTCTTTGCCGTTCCGGTCCCGGATCTTGAATTCTCCCGAAAAGAGCCTTCCCTGCTTCAGGTTTTCCCACATCATTCCGTGCTGGGGTTTTCGGTGTTCTTCCTCCGAAAGGAGCACCGACTCCGGTTTGCCGACCAGATCTTCCCGCGCGTAGCCGGAAACGCCCAGGAAGATCTGGTTTACTTCGGAGATGCGGCCGTCGAGGTCGAACTCCACCGAAGCAATCGTCAGGTTGATGGCTTTCAGGTACTCCCGCAGTTCGAATTCCTGTTTCCGGGTGGCCAGCCGGAGTCTTTTTTCCTCGGTGATGTCCACGGCGAATTCGATGATCTTGTAGGGTTTGCCGTTCAGGTCGAAAATCGGGTTGTAGGTGCCCCTGAGCCATACTTCGCCCCCCGACTTGGTCACGCGCCGGAATTCGTCGCGGATGATTTCTCCCTGGTTGAGCAGTTGCCAGAACGTGCGGTACTCGGCGCTGTCCCCCTCTTCCGTCTCCATCAACAGACGGTGGTGCTGTCCGATCAGCTCCTCTTTGCGGTAACCCACTATGTCCAGGAAATTGGGGTTGGCTTCGAGGATACGGCCTTCCGTATCGAATTCCACAATGGCGTTCGATTCGCTGATGGCCCGGAGTTTGCACGCGTGGTCGAGCGCGTTCTTTTTGGTCTCGGTAATGTCAGTTTGAACGGAGATGAACTTGTCCATTGTGCCCCCCTGATCGAAGACGGGATTGATGCTCAGCGAAGTCCAGTAGCTGTGCCCGTCTTTGTGGTAATTGAGTATCTCCTCGTAAATGGGCGTTCTGGTCTGCACCGCCTGCCGGATCCGCGCAACGGTGGCCTGATCGGTGTCGGGGCCTTGCAACAGAGTGCCGGGTTTTTGGCCGATGCATTCGGCCAGCGTGTAGCCGGTTGTCTGCGCGAAGCCCCGGTTGACGAATTCGATCCGCCCCGCGGGACCGGTGATGACGACGGAGTTATGGGTGTTGTCGGCCACCAGGGAGAGTTTCTGAAATTCCAGTCGTTCCTTTTTGCCCTCGGTAATGTCCTGGGCCAGCATAATGATCTTGTAAACGTGTCCGTTGGCATCCAGTGCCGGCGTACAGGAAGCACTGAACCACATTTCGGTTTGATCGCGGGTCACTACCCGGTATTCGTCGCTGACCGACTCCTTGGCCAGCAACCGCTGCCAGAAGTCGGCGTAACTGGCGTTGGTGGCGGGGTTCCGCTCGAACAGGCTTCGGTGCTCGCGGCCCCGGATTTCTGCCAACTGGTAGCCGACCAAGTCGAGAAAAAGGTCGTTGGCGTGGAAAAGGTGCCCTTCGGGGTCGAACTCCAGCGTGCCCAGCGTAGCGTTGATGGAATTGAACAGCGCCGTCAGTTCAACCTGCTTGTGGCGCATTTCGTCCTGCGTCACCTGGAGCATCTGCACGTTCTGCTGCATTTCCGCCTGCGTACGCTGCAATTCCACCAGGTTCTGCTGGGTTTCTCCCTCCTGCAATTGCAGCCGCTGGTTGAGTTCCCGGGATTCCTGCAATAGCCGGTTTACCCCCCGGTTGGTTTCAAAACCCGCCAGTGAAGCGGCAATGCTTTCCGCCAGGCTTTCCACAAACGCCACCTGGTAGGGTTGCAACGGATGAAAGCAGGCCAACTCCAGGGCACCCTGCACGGCATCGTTGACCTTCAACGGGACAATCAGGATGCAGCGGGGGGTGGCCTGCCCCAGGCCCGAAGTGATGCGGACGTAGTCTGCCGGGACATCGGTCAGGTAGATGGTATCTTTTTCACGGATGCATTGTCCCAGCAGTCCCTCCCCAACCAAAATCCGGCGCTGCTGGTACTTTTGCCGCTCGAAAGCGTAGCCGGCGGTCAGTTCCAGGTAAGGCGCTTCGCCCGCTGGCTGTTGAAGCACGTACAATCCTCCCTGGTTGCATCCCAGGTGATTTACCAGCTGTTTGACGATGGCAAAACCGAAGGTGTCGGGTTGGTTGAGGTGCTGACGGAGCAAGTCACTGAACCGGGCTTGCCCGTTGGTTTGCCAAAGCCGCCTTTTCTCTTCTTCGGCCAGTGAACGTAGCTTGTCGCGCATCTCCACCAGGGCCGCGCGCAACGCATTGTCCTGGGTTCCGGCAAAATGGGCCTCCAGGTTGCCGTTGCCGATGCTGACGGCAAAACGGGTCGCTTCGCGCACCTCGTTTGCCACCTCCCGCAGGGCATCCGACAAGCCGCCCACCTGGTCGGCCGACGGGGAATGGCCACCCGACAACTGGTCGGCCGTGCGCAGCAGGCGGTCCAGCGGACGAAAAATCCGTTTCCGGAGCAGTACGCCCGCGCTAATTTGCAACAAACCGGCCGACAGCGTGGCCGATGCGAGTAGCGCCGGGGAGACCAGTGGCGTGACGAGCAGCGCAATGCCCGTTGCCAGGCAAAGGGTGGCCGTAATGGCGCCCATTGCCCTCAGTACGCGTTCGACGTTATACTTTCTTAACATTAGAATGGGATTAATCGTGACTGCCGCATCCCCACGGTTGGTTTACCACGTTGGCAAACGACTTGCCTGGGCTACCGGACCAGCTTTTCCCCCGCCCTGATTTTGCGCTGAATCGCTTTCAAAAAATCCTCCGGCAGTATCCAGATAAACTGGGGCTGCAGCAAGGAATTGTCTTTGAGCGTGAAACGGGCGTTCGAAAAAAGGTAATAATTGGCCGCCGACCCGGAATTCCCGTCCATCAGGGAAGCCACCAGGCCGGCGCGGTCGGTCTGGTGAAGCTGGGGAACGCCTCCGTACATTTTCACGCCCAACGCATTGGCAAACTGGGCAATCACGGCGGCGGCGAGGATGTTGTCAATTTCCAGCAGGATGGCTTCTTCCAGCTCGCCGGACTTTTCCGATGAAAAATGGTTGGCCAGGCACAGCCGGTACACTTCCTGGCAATCGCTTTCGCTGAAAACCAGGAGGCTCTTGCCGGGTAATTCGCCGATCAGACGGGTGGTTAGTACCCGGAGGCGGTCCGGTTGAAACGCGTGCTCATCCAGGAAACCGACCGCACGGGAAATGCTCAGGTGGGTCGTTTCGATGGCGATTGGCTGACGGGCAACGGCCGAAAAGGATTGCGCCGCGTGCACGTAGCCCAGGTTGATCAATTGCCGCGTGGCTTCGCTTTCTTCAAAAGTCAAAAAGTCAGTCATCGGATTGTCCGGCTGGTGGTTTAATGTTGTTTTTTGTCAATGACGGGGCGTTTTTCAACCGCCCACTCACCACCTTACCACCTCTTTCCCGGTTACCAGCCCGGGGTTGGCAACGCCCATTGCCGCCCGGAATGCCGTTTGGACGATGGCCGGCACGTGGAGCACCAGGCAAACGTGGCCGTTGCCCAGGATGGTGACCCCACTGATGAACCGGACGTGGTCCACCGGTTTCATCAGCGGTTTTTCTACGATCTCCTTTTGCTGCAGCAGTTTATCCACCACCAAGCCCACCGTTCGCTCGTTGTACGACACAATGACAATGAAGAGTTGCTGGTTGGCCTCCAGGGCATTGTAGCCGCGGTGCAGGGAAGCGCCCGTTTCCTCCGCTTCGAACAGGTCTTTCAGGAAGACAACGGCCATCATTTTATCGAGGTGCGTGGCCACCAAGCCGTTACCTACTTTATGAAGGTCTTTTTTGCGGAGAGACACCACCGCCTGGGTGTAGTGCAGGGGGATGGCGTATTTCGTATCCTGCAGCTCGAACAACAACGTTGCTTTCACGGCCAGGGAGGAGGGCAGTGACAGACGGATGGTGGTGCCTTTGCCCACGCAGGTTCGCATCCCAATGGTGCCGCCAATGGAGTCGAGGGCTTTCTTCACCACGTCCATGCCCACGCCCCGCCCGGAAATGGCCGTTACCTGCTCGGCGCTGGAAAATCCCGGCTCGAAGATGAACCCCAGCAGCTCCTTTTCACCCATCAAATCGGCCATCTCGGCGGTGACCAAGCCCTTTTCAATGGCTTTACGGCGGATCAACTGGCAGTCAATCCCCTGGCCGTCGTCTTCGATTTCGATGACAACCTCGTCGCTTTCGCTGCGGGCCTTCAGGGTAACAACGCCAATTTCGGGCTTCGCGCTTTGCCGGCGCTGGGCGGGGGTTTCCACCCCGTGGCCCACGGCATTGCGGATCAGGTGAATGAGCGAATCGCTGATGGTTTTCAGCACATTGCGGTCAATTTCCGTGTCGGTGCCTTCCAGCCGCAGACTGACGCGCTTGCCTTCCTGGGTTGCCGCATCGCGTACCACGCGGTGGAATTTATTGAACAGAAAGCCCACCTGCACCAGCCGTACATCCATGACCGAGTACTGTAAATCGGAGGAGATGCGGGAGAGCCGGTTGTATTCGTTGCTGTTGTGCCGTCCGGCGTTGACGGCCATCAGCCGGTCGCGCTCAATCGTCAGTTCGCCCACCAGGTTGAGCAGCAAATCCAGTTTGCGGACCGGCACCTGCACCAGGTCGGAAAAAATGAGCTGGTTCTCTCCGACCGATTCGGGAGCGGCCTGGTCGGACTCCGACGGCGGGGCAACCGGTTCGCTCGGGGCCGGTGGAAGCGCGGCCGTTGCCACCGGCTCCGCGGCGGCCTCCAACGGCGCGGAGCCGCGGGAAAGAATGGGTGCTTCGACCGGCTCGCTGACCGGGGATACCGGTTCGGTAGGCGTCGGATTGACGGCTTGCCTCTCCTGGCGTTGATTGCGCAACGTCACCTCCAGTTTGGTTTTGATGCCCTGGTAACGGATTACCTTGCCCGTCTTGAGGGCCTGGATGAGCGCCCCCAGGGTATCGGTGGCCTTAAAGAGGTCAGTGAATAAAACGGCCGACAGCGCCAGCTGGCCGGAGCGGATTTCCCCGAACACGTCTTCGACGACGTGAGCCAGCCTGGCAATGTCTTCGAAACCCATTCCGGCGGCGTTTCCCTTGAGCGTGTGGGTGATGCGAAAAATGGCATCCGTGGCTTGGCGGTTGTCCGACTCCTTTTCCAACGTCGTCAGCAACCGGTTCATTTCTTCGTGGTTCTCCAGCGCTTCGGCCAGGAAAATTTCTTTGTATTCTTCTTCTGAATTCATGGGGTGCCGGCGAATTGAACGGATGAATGGCTAACAACGCGTGACTACTGACCTTTAATTGGCAATCGTTTCTCTACGATAGGCAACCAATGAGGAAGCCGGGAATGTCGGCCAGGCTAACCGAACGACGCACCACCCCGGTTTCCAGGGCGGAGCGACCCATTCCGTACACCACCGACGAAGCCTCGTCCTGCACCAGGGTGTAGCCCCCGCCGGCGTAAATGGCGGCCATTCCCTCCGTGCCGTCGCGGCCCATCCCCGTCATCAACACCCCGATGGCCCGGGCTCCGTAGGTTTTGGCTACCGACAGCATCAGGCAGTCCACGGAAGGGTGGTTAAACTCCCGGAACGCGCGGTCGGTGAACTTGAAGAGAGCCCGGCCACCGAGCGGCTCGCGCACCAAAGTCGTGTTGCTGTGACCAGGAGCCAGGTAGACCGTTCCCCCGGTCGGCGTTTCTCCTTTCTCGGCCAACTTTACCCGCAGGGGGATGAGGTTGTTGAGGCGCTGGGCAAAGGTTTCCAGGAACCGCTCGGGCATGTGCTGGGCAATGACCACCGGAATGACCAGGTTTTCGGGCAAACGCGTCAGGATGGATTCGATGGCGCCCGGTCCACCCGTGGAAGCCCCCAGGCAGACGATTTCGTAGGGCAACTCCGCCGCGAAGGTGTGCGCGAAGGTGTTTTGCCGGCGCTTCTGGCAAGCCAGTTTGCTGATGTCCGCCGCGGCCGCCAGTTTGACCGCCCGCAGCAACGGTTGGTCTACCTCGCGCAGGTGGGAAATTACCCTGTTTTTGGGCTTGTCCACGAACTCCACGGCCCCTTCCTGCAAGGCGTCGAACACCCGCGGATTGGCCTTTTCCAGGGCACTGAGCACGACAACGGGGGTCGGTACTTCCTGCATAATGCGCTGGACGACGTACAACCCGTCGTAGTCGGGCATGACCAAGTCGGTGATGACTACGTCGGGGCGGTGCTGCTTCACCTTTTCCAGGCCTTCCTTTCCGTTCTGAGCCGTATCCACCAGGTCAATCGCCGGATCGCTGCGCAGGAGGTCGGAAATGATCAGGCGCATCAGACTGGAATCTTCGATGAAGACTACCCGGATCTGGGGGGTGGCCATGGGCTAGTGAATCTTCCGGAGGGACTCCAACAACTGCTCGGCGGTGAAAGGCTTGACGATGTAGTCGTTGGCACCCAGTTCCAGTCCTTCCCGGATAACGGACTCCTGCCCGACGGCGCTGATCATAATCACCTTGGAACGCAGTCCTTCCTGCTTGTACACTTTCAGGATGTCGGTGCCGATCATATCGGGCAGGATGTTGTCGAGGGTGATGATGTCGGGATCCAGTTCAAAGGCCAGGTCAATGGCGGCTTCTCCGTTGGCCGCCTGACCGACAATGACATACCCCGCCCCTTCCAGGGCATCTTTGATAATGGTGCGCATGTAGAGCGAATCATCCACAATCAGTACTTTCTTGTTCATCGGGTAGGGAATAACGGGTTTACAGTCTACGGTCGGCGGGTTTAGGTTTACCGTTGGTTGATTGAAAACGACCAACGGTAAACCCAAACCCGCCAATGATCAAATCACCTGGCCCGCGCCAGTCGCGGAGCGGAGGTACAGTTGTCCGCTGCTGGTGTGGAAGGTGACCGACCGCCCGGCCTGTCCACCCACGGCTTCGGCGGCCAGGTAGATGCCCGCTTGTTGCAACAGCTTTTTGGTCCTCCGCACGTTTTGCTCCCCGATGTTACCGACCGAGCCGAACAGGTTGGCCCCACCCACCAGCTTGGCCCGCAGCCCCGCCGCCGGGCTACCCAGGGTTGCCAACTGGCCCACCAGTTCCCCCAGGGCCGATTCCGCGCTCAGCCATTCACCGGATTCTTCCGGCAGGCCCCAGTTACCGGGCAGCACGATGTGCGCCCCACCTCCCGTGCCCCGGAGCCGGTCGTGCAGAAACAGCCCCACGCAGGAGCCCAGTCCCCGGCACCGGATCAGCGCCGGTTGGTCGCAAACGCGCACCTGACCCATCGGGAGGGAATGTTCGCGAAGGGTACCGGGCGGCGGCCAGTGGATTGGCATCGGTTTCATTTTTTAAGCGCCAGTCGGATGTCCGGCTGGCGCATAACCTGGAAAATGTCCATCAGGATGATGAGCCGGTCCTTGACCTTGACGATGCCCTTCAGGTAGTTGCCTTCCGCCGCTCCCTCCAGCACCAGGTTAGTGGATTCCTCGATGTCGGCCTCCGAGACGGTAAGCGTGTTGGGCACTTCCTTCACCAGAATGCCGATCTTGAATTCCTCGCTTTCGACCACCAGCGTGTAGTGACCCACGCTGGGCGCCTCGTCCGACGGGCTGCGCAGGCCAAACTTCTCTTCCAGGTCGATGATGGCGATGATGTTGCCCCGGATGTTGGCCACGCCCTTCACGAAGGAGGGCGTCTGGGGCATGCGGGTGATGGGGGGCGTGATCACCACTTCTTTGATCTGGTCGATGGTCAGCCCGTACTCTTCCTGACCCTGCTTGAAGACAATCAGCTGTCTTCGGTGGTACTTCGAACCCGCTTCCGCTACGGAGACCGGGGCCAGCGTTTCTTCGTGAATGGCCATCGCGTTTATTTTTTCAGTTTAAACTGATTAACCCCCGCCTGCAACTCTTCGGCAATCTGGGAAAGCTTGCTGCTCGACTCGGTGATTTCGTTCATCCCCAGGTTCAACGCCTGCGAAGAAGCCGCCACCTGCTGGGTCCCCGCCGCCGTCTCCTCCGACACCACCACAATGTGTTCGATGTTCTTGACCACCTTGGCGATGGACATTTTCTGGCCGGTGGTCGCCTCCTGAATCTGCTTGGAGAAACTGAAGGTTTCGTCCGTTGACTTGGCGATTTCGCCGAACACGTCTTCGGCTTCCTTGGAAGCGCCGTTGCCCAGCTTCACGCTCGACTCCATCGTTTCGATGGCTTTGCCGGCGGCCAGGGTATCCTTCTGCACGTCGCTGATGATTTTCTCGATGTCCACGGCCGAACGGCGGGAGTCTTCGGCCAGCTTGCGGATTTCCTCGGCCACGACGGCAAAACCGCGTCCGGCGTCCCCGGCCCGGGCCGCTTCAATGGCCGCGTTGAGGGCCAGCAGGTTGGTTTGGGCGGCAATGTCGGTGATGACCTTGAGGGTGCGGGCAATTTCGTCGGCACGCTGGGTGAGCACGGCGATGGAGCCGGCGGTCTTGCCCGCCGACTGGCTGATTTCGCCCATGTTCTCCACCAGTTTGCGGACGATTTTCAGGCCGTCTTCGCTGCCCTTCTGGCCCCGTTCGGCGGCTTTGTTGATGCCGTTGGCTTTTTCCTCCATTGCATTGGCCGAGCGCATCATTTCTTCCACCAGCTTGGACGACTCGTCGGTGCGGGCGGCCTGGTCCTGGGCGCCCTTGGCCATCTGGCCGATGGCCGAGGCCACTTCGCTGGTGTTGTTCTTCATGCCCTCACTCTTCTGCATCATCAGTTCCGATGCCTCGGCTACCACGCCGGAGCTGACGTTGATGGTGTTGAGCAGGGAGTTGAGGTTGTCGATGGCCGTGTTGAGCGAACGGGCCATGCTCAGGATGTCGCCGTTGACGGCCATCGTGAAGCGCTGGGTCAGGTCGCCCTTGGCCATTTCGCTGATGATGGAGTTAAACTCCAGCATCGGTTCGGAAACCGATTCCAGGAGCATATTCAGGGAGTCGACCAGCGATTTCCACTCGCCGCTGGTATCCTTCAGGTTCAGGCGGGCGTTGAGTTTGCCTTCCTGTCCGGCGGCCTTTACCACTCCGTTGACCTCACTGATAATGCCCTTCAGGGCCTGGCGCAGGAAGTTCAAATTGCCGATTACCTTGGAAACGGATTCGTCGAAGGCCAGCCCTTCGGTGTTCATTTGCGAATTGAAGTTACCCGCCACCAACTCGTTGATGAACTGAGCGGCCTGCTGAAAACCGAGTTCGTTGGCTTTCTGGGCGTTGACATCCTTCAGGAAGGCCGTGTACTGGACGTTGCCGTCTACCTGTACCTTGCTGATGGAAAGGTTGGCCCAGAACCGGGAGCCGTCCTTGCGTTGTACCTCCACATCCCGGCCCTTGCCCACGATCTTGTCCACACCGGTGCGTATATTGGCGTCGACGTAACCGTCGTGGCTCGACTTGAGCTCCATCGGTACGATTTCCTTCACGTTTTTGCCTAACACCTCCTCGCGGGAGTAACCCCACATCCGTTCGGCGGCCTTGTTGAAGAAAGTAATTTCCTTTTTCTCGTTGATGGTCACCACACTGTCGACTGCCTGCTCCAGGATCTGCAGGTTTTTTTCGGTAATGAGGCGCATCTCTTCGATGTTTTTTTCGATGCGTTCTTCCTGCTCTTTCTGCGCGGTGATGTCGAAGCGCACCCCGATGTATTTCACCGGCCGGCCCTGTTCGTTGAGTACCGGGGTGATGGTGGCCGCCACCCAGTAGTGGGTGCCGTCTTTCGCGCGGTTTTTCACTTCGCCCCGCCACACTTTTCCCTTCACAATCGTCGCCCACAGGTCAACGAACAGGGGGGCGGGCATGTCGGGATGCCGTACAATGCTTTGTTTCTGTCCGATGAGTTCCTCGCGGGTGTACTTGGCCAAACGGCAGAATTCGTCGTTGACGGCGAGGATATTGCCTCTCAGGTCTACTTCCGACACGATGGCCGCGTTGTTAAGGGCTGCCATCTGCCCGTCGAGTTCAATCTGCTTGCGCCCCATTTCCTCCTGCGTAGCCTGCATCTCTTCCAGGCTCTGGCGCAACTCTTCTCCCTGGACTTTCATTGCCTCCGCCTGCTGCCGGGAAGCCTGCAGCGTTCCTTCCATCTCCACGGTTCTTTCCTTTACCTTGGCTTCCAGCTCCAGCTGAAAGGCCTGCAGGTCCTTCAGGGTCTGAATGTCGATCAACGTACCGGCTACCCGCAGGGGCTTGCCCTGCCCGTCCCGCAAGGTTTTTCCTACCGCCCGGAACCACTTATAAGCGCCGCCTTTCAGCTGCAATTGGTATTCCACGTCGTAGGGAGTCTGACCGGAGTAGTCCAGCAGGTGGGCGCTGAAGGCCGCCAAGGTAGCCGCCTTGTGGTCGGCGTGCAGCAGATTGGCCCACGAGTCCAAACGGTTGGGAAAGTCCCGTTCGTTGGCATACCCCAGCATCTGACGGAAGCGGTCTGCCCACCAGAAGGGCGTGTGGTTCTGAATGTCGAGGTTCTCGGGTACGGCCATATCCCAGAGTCCTTCGGTGGTGGTTTGCGTAACCAACGCAAAGCGTTGCAGCAGATCCTTGGCTTCGGTCTGCTGCTGCTCCATTTCCTTCATATTCTGACGGAGCCCCTCCTCCTGGGCCTTCATCGCCTCGGCCTGCTGCTGGGCCTCCATTTCCAAGCGCTTCTTTTCGGAAATATCAATGACGAAGGCGGTGAATTTGCGCACGCCGTCCACTTCCGATTCTGACAGCGAGAGCAGCACGTCCAACAGCGAGCCGTTTTTCCGCAGGATTTTCACCTCGTGGGATACTGCCTCTCCCGGCCCTTGGTCGTTGCTCCGTTGGCCGTCGGGCTGGATCCGGGTGTCGGGAGGAACGAGCATTTTCACGTTCTGACCCATCACTTCCTGGCGGGAGTAGCCCCACAGGCGTTCAGCCGCCGGATTGAAGTACTCGATGTTGTCCCGGTTGTCGATGGTGACAATTGAGTAGCCGCTGCCTTCGAGTACCTGTTTGTACTGACCATCCTGCTGGTCATTCGGCCGGTCGGCTGCGGGAGCGGGTGCTTCAGACTTTACCTTAGCCACTGGTAAGTTGCCGTTTTTGTTTTTTACTACGGAGGTCATTGGGATTGGTAGTTTATATAAAAAATGTCGACTGAATCATTTGAATCGTCCCTGGAAATCCTCCTTGGCGAATACGGACCAGGTGAAAAAAGTACGCAACCCAGTTGTTGAGACTCGCCGGATGAGCCAGCCTCGGATTGATGGCCTAAAAGTATTAGGTATTTTCCTCAGTTATTCGTCGCTCTTGGGCAAA
>JACMKY010000010.1 GCA_014379925.1 Cytophagales bacterium
CCGCTACGCCATCGGCAAGGGCATTATTTCCTGAACCCATCCCCTATGGCCTTTCCCTGGTTTTTGTCGGGCGGCTGCTCTACCAGAATTCGTTGAGTCTGGTACTGGTGCTGCTCTTCTTGATTTTCTTCTGGCTACACGCCCTGGGAAGCCACCGGGACTACAACCTGGAGCAGCAGTTGAAACGGCAGCCCACCGTTTCTTTCCCGGAACACCTGGGCAGTTCCCGCCTGTGGTTCGAGTCGTTCCAGAACTGGCAAAGTGAGTTCCTGGCCATTGCCACCACCGTCGTACTATCGATTTTCCTGCGTCAGAAAGGCCCCCCGGTCCAAGCTAGTGGACGCCCCCGACGGGCAGACGGGCGGTTAAATGAAGGGAATTACGAGTTACGAATTGGCTCGCCTACCCGATTCGTAATTCGTAATTCCTTTTAATCAGGTTAAGCCAATACTTCTTCCAACGGGATGGCGGGTTCGCGGCGCAGTTCGAGGTGCGAGGGTGTCCAGTTGAGTTGCAGTGGATCGCTCCAGTGCTTGATCAGGTCCTGATACGCTTCCCCAACCGGCCGGATGTTGCGGTTCAGGTCGTACATCCCCAGGCTGTTCACGTTGCCGTTGTCCTCCCGCAGGGCCGTATCCCAGTCTACCTGGTCAATCAGGCTGTACCAGGTGAATCCGATCACCGGCACCCCGTCCATCTTCAGGCGGTACAGGTTAGTCCACTGTTTCTTGAGCCACTCCACCGAATTGGGTTCTTTCATGTTGGTTTCGGTGTGCATCAGCGGCAACTTGTAGCGCTTGTAGTACTGGGTGGCAATCACGTAGTAGCCGTAGAGATCGCCCGAGGCGGAGGTGCCTCCGTTCGGATGCACCGTGTGTTCGTTGGTCTGGTAGTAGTCGGTACCCACGACGAACTGGCCTTTGCAGGGATTGTTGCGGAACCACGCGTACTCCTCCTTTGTCATCCCGTGCTGCAGCAGGTACTGCTGCATGGCCGGGCTGGACGGATAGGCAACGGTCAGGTCGAGCGGCAGGAAGCGCTTCTGGTTGAGGAAGTCGGCCCGGGCCTGACAACTCGGATCTTCCGGGTGGAAATACTCGCAGGATTCACTTTGAATGAAGACGGCCTTGGGCTGTACGGCCAGGATGGCCTCCACGGCCAGCAGGTTGGCGCGGCACAAGTGCTTGAGGGCGGTCACGTAACTGCGTTCGTCGGCTTTGCGTTCGTTCCACCAGCCGTACTGGGCCGAGAACATGGCGGCGATGAAGATCTCGTTGATCGGCGTGTAGAAACGCAAGTCAGGAAATCGTTTGGCAAAGGCGAGGGCGTACTCGGCGAAGTGCTCAGGGAAGTCCGGGTTCTGGAAATCGCCGATCCAGTCGGGAACGCCGAAGTGGCACAAGTCCACAATGGGGGTGATGCCCCGCTGCTTCATCTCCTGAAATACGCAATCGGTAAAGTGCCAGTCGTACACGCCCGGTGCCACGTGCGTGGTGTAGTAGGGCGGCCCGTACCGCAGAAACTCGATGCCGGATTCTTTCACCAACCGGAAGTCTTCTTTCCAATGCTGGTAGTGTCCCGCCTTTTCCAATTCGTCCACGCGCTTGGTTTTGCCGTTGGGCAGCTGAATCGTCGGATAGCTGTTTTCGATCCCGGTGGCAAACATGAATTTGTTCATAAAAGAGGATTAATTTCTTTGGGTGCAATAATCAAAATCCGTACCTGAATTCGGGAATAGGGTGTGACGAAGCTTTCCGTTCCCGTTGGCAATCCGTTCGTTTTTGTATTCCCAAAAATAGAGGAGTGAAATGATCTCTGAGGAGTGAATTAAGCAATAACCATACACGCAGGACTGAAAAAGCATACTTACCCAAAGTACAATTAAAGTGGTCGACGGAAGACTTTGGTAGAAACGGGAAAAAACTGGATTGTATTTTTATAAAAATTGCAAAAAAACGTAGTAACCGCGGAGCGGTTTGGATCTAATGACGAATAAACACTTGAAATAAAAGCAATTAGAATAATAAACTGGTTCCTCTGGTCGGTAGCCGCAGCGGAGGATAAAATGGACAGTGGTGGGATGAGATGTACGCGGGTAAAACGGCGGCGGCGGCGTAGATCCGGAGTAGTTCACGCCAAATTCATACGGATTGAGCCTGACGGTCGGACGGACACCGCGCCCGCATCGACCGGAGAAAAAAAAAA
>JACMKY010000146.1 GCA_014379925.1 Cytophagales bacterium
ACCCCTGAAACCTTACACGAATCAGGTTTGCGTCGTTTTTCAAAATGTACGCCGGGTGCTTTTCCGTAGGTTTCGGACGAAAACAGCGATCAAGGCAGTTTTTATTTTTAATCCATCTTTTACTTCGACAAAACCCCAAAAATGTTCAATCTTCGAAAAAAAATGACGCACCGGGGAACGGCCGCTTTGTTGCTGGGCAGTACCCTCCTTTTCAATGCTTGCAAGAAGGACGACGATGACATTGTGGTTGTGAAGCCGGACGTAACTTTCTACGGGATTACTGACAACAATCAGCTACTGACGTTTAATGCCCAAACCCCCGAAGCCAGTTCCGCTTCCGTGACCATTGCGGGATTGCAAGCCGGGGAGCAACTACTGGGGATTGATTTCCGGCCCGCCACCGGCCAGCTCTACGGCATCGGTAACACCAGCCGTCTGTACGTAATTAACCCCGAGACGGGGGTTGCCCGCGCACTGGGTACGGCGGCCTTTACGCCCGCCTTGAACGGCACCATCGTCGGTTTTGACTTCAACCCTACCGTAGATCGGATCCGTCTGGTAACGGACCGCGGGCAGAATTTGCGGCTGCATCCGGAAACGGGCGCGGTTGCGGCCACTGATGCCGACCTGAATCCGGGTACGCCCGCCGTTACCGCCGCCGCCTACAACAACAACGTGGCCGGGGCGGCCACCACGACTTTGTTTGACCTTGATTCCGGCACCGACAAACTCTACCGGCAAGATCCGCCCAACAACGGTACGCTGGTGGAAATCGGCGCTCTGGGCGTGGATGCAGAAGCCGCCAACGGGTTCGACATCTCCGGTACGAAAGGGGTTGCGTACGCCGTGCTGACGGTGGGTGAAAAGACGAAGCTGTACACCATCAACCTGCAAACCGGGGCGGCTACGGGCGTAGCTGACTTCCCCGTGTCGGTGCTGGCGATGGCGGTAGGCTTGGGTTTCTGACCTACCTCGTCCTGCTTAAAATGGTAGCCCGGAACTGTATTCCGGGCTATTTTTTTGGCATTTCTACGAGGCCATCCGCCAGGCATCCGGCTTGTTCGGTTACCGGGTTTCTCTGTCGTTGAACGAATACCGATCGCTTTACCACACCCAACGCATCAACCCCGCCGTTCTCGAACGAATCATCTCGGAGCGGAAGGGTGCCGGATTGGTTGAGGCGTGGACGGAAAAGCTCCTTGCCAAGCCTCTTCCACCTGGAGCACGAACACAAATACCGGTTCCTCAACCACCAGTACGACGTGGGGCCGAAATTCCTGGTAACCCTACCCGACCGGATTGCCGACGGCATCACTTTTCCGGATTTTCCCCGTACTTTTACCCTCGAATCTTGCCAGTATATTCTAATGTTCGCCCTGGTGGGCATCCGGACGAAGTCCATTCTCCACCTGATCGCCAGTGTTTCCCCGAAGAACTTGTGCCGGGCCAACGTGACGGTGGAAGACCAGGGCCACGGCACGCTGAAACCGACCATCCGGGAGGCCGCCACTTTCTCCAATTACTTGGGCGTAAAGAAACACCTGGACCAGCTGCCCACCGGAAAGTACCTCATCATTGACCTGACAAACACGCACCTGGTCGACCACACGTTCATGGAAAACCCGTACCATTTCAAGCACGATTACGCGCGCCGGGGCGGGGGCATGCACACCGAAGGGCTGGAGAACCAACGCCCCGTTTCCGACCATCCCCGGGCCGCCCGCAAAGCCGCCCGGGAAAAAGTAAAACAATAGTCCGCTGAGTTAAAAAAGGGATACGATGAAAAACGGGTGGTTGATCCTGATCCTGGCCGGGTGCGGGGTATGCCGGGCGCAAACGCCCACCGGTCCGGTGCCGGCCGGACCTCCGCCGGCACCGGAAAAGAGCGAGCTGCGCTACGCCCTCAACGAAAGCGGTTCGCACTACCTGCGCTTCACCCTGCTCAACCAGACCTGGCTCCGCGCCAACAACAGCAATCCCGGCACCACCGTCAACGGTGTGGCCGCCGACCGGACCCTGGACATCGGCCTGCGCCGGACGCGCTTCCAGCTGTACGGCCAACTCAACGACCGGACGTTCGTTTACTTCCAGTTCGGGCAGAACAACTTTAACTTCTTGTCCAGCAACGCCGGCAACCGGAAACTGGCCGCCTTTTTTCACGACGCGGTGGGCGAGTACATCGTCTTCAAGGGCCAGGAAACCCTTAAACTGGGCGGCGGCCTGACGATTGTGAATGGATTGTCGCGCTTCAGCCAGCCGGGCGTGAGCACCATCCTCACGATGGACGTGCCCGTGTTCGCCCAGGCCACCGTGGACCAGACCGACGAATTTTCGCGCAAGCTCAGCGTCTACGCCCGCGGACAGGTGGGAAAAATCGACTACCGTTTCGCCCTCAGCGATCCGTTTCCCGTGCAGACCAACGGCACCCCCTTGCCACCGCTCTCGTCCTACGCCACTTTTTCCCAGCGCGATCACCACCCGCAGTACCAGGGCCTGCTGATGTACCAGTTTTTCGACCGGGAGAGCCACGTGACGCCGGGCTACGCGACGGGCACGTACCTGGGAAAAAAGAAAATCTTCAACCTGGAGGCGGGCATCATTGCGCAACGGCGGGCGATGTGGCGTACGGAAGGAGCCGACACGTTGTACCACCGCATGCTGCTCTGGTCGGTGGGGGCCTTTTACGACGCGCCGGTGAAGGCGGCCCGGGGCACGGCCCTGTCGGCCTACCTGGGGTACTACCGCTACGACTTCGGCCCCGGCTACCTGCGCTACAACGGCATTATGAACCCGGCCAGCGGGACCAGTGCCCCGGTGGCGGGCTTTGCCAATGCGGGGGGCAACGGTTTTCCGATGTTCGGTACGGGCGCGGTGCTGTACGGGCAGGTGGGTTATCTGCTGCCCAAAAACCGGCGGCGGGACGTCGGGCAGTGGCAGCCCTACGCCTCACTGATGCACGCGGATTACCCGCGGTTGGCCGATCCGGTGACGGTGTATAACGTGGGCGTCAACTGGCTCATTCAAGGCCACAACAGCAAGCTTTCCCTGGATTACCAGAACCGGCCGGTTTACCAGGCCACCCCGGCGGGGGAACTCCGGCAATCCGGGCGGCGCGGGGCGTTGGTGTGGCAGTACCAGGTGTTCTTCTGAATCCGCTGCCTGCGGGCTTTGCACAAGGGAGGTACGGAAGGGATTGTGGCGGTTAAAAACCGAATCAAGGGCGGTTTTTTTAACCTAATCATAACAAAAAGTTAAAATCCGATTCCGATTTTCTCTCTATTTTTAGCCTCGCTCACGACTGCCTGTTTGCCAGCCATGCCAGAAGCCCTAGCCGGAGAGGATAACCACCTGTTTGCGCAAGTCCAACGGGGAGACCGGCAGGCGTTTGCCACGCTGTACAGAAGGTATTGGCGCAAGTTTTATGGCTTTGCCTACAACGCAATCCGCTCGGAGAGCGAAGCGGAAGATGTCGTGCAGGAACTGTTCGCCGATTTTTGGCTCAATCGCCAGCAGTGGACACGCCCCACCTCCGTAAACGCTTTCTTCTATTCGATTCTCCGCAACCGCATTCTGGATCACATCCGTAAGCAGCAGGTACGGGAGAAATACGTCATTCGCATCAGGCAGACGAGTCTGGATACGGACAACAGTACCCTGGAAACACTGCTGGCCCAGGAACTGGAGGAGCGGCTGCGGGAGGAAATCAAGGAACTGCCCGAACGCTGCCGGGAAATCTTTGAGTTAAGCCGCTTTCAGTGTTATTCGGTGGAGGAAATTGCCCAGCGGCTGAGTCTGTCCCCGCAAACCGTCAAAAATCAACTCACCAAAGCCTTGGGCATCTTGCGGACGAATCTCTCCGACTACGCCCTCTTCGTGGTTGTCTGCCTGACCATGCCCTCCTAACGGGTTACGCCCGAGGCTCCACTGGGCAAACTTGCCCACCGCCGTCCGGCTACCGTAAACCAACTCCGTCCGACTCCCGATTCTTAAAAATTTTTCTTCCGGCGTAGTACCACCCCCACGCCTTGCGCGTCTTACGGGCAGAAGCCATCGAACAGGTTTTGACGCCCCAATAAATGCCCCCTGATCAGCCAGAACGAATCATAAGAGCGTACTTATCCGGCAAAGATTCGCCCGAAGGACGGGCCTATTTTGAGCACTGGGCCCGGAAGCTCTACCAGGACGAGAAGTTCATTGCCTCCTTGTCGGAGCAGCAATTGCAGCGGTTGGAGGAGAAATTGCTGGCGGGCATCAACCGGCGGATTGACCAGGCCGAAGCACCGCAAACTTCCTTGCCAAAGCCACTTCGTCCCTCGTGGCGATGGGCAGCCGTAGCCGCTTCGCTTACCCTGCTGTTGGTAGCGGGCGGGCGTTTGTACCGGGCTGAGCGCTTCTTCCCGGTACGTTACGCGGAAATAGCCGCCACCGCCGCCGGCATCACGCGGGTGAAATTACCGGATGGTTCCCGGGTGCAGTTACCCCGGGGCAGTCGGCTCCGCTACCCGGAACATTTCCTCGGCCGCCCGCAACGGGAAGTGATTTTAAGCGGGGAAGCCTACTTCCAGGTGGCTAAAAATCCGGAAAAAGCCTTCGTGGTCACCACCCGGCAAGCCAAGGTAAAGGTGTTGGGTACGCGGTTCAACGTGAAGGAAATAACCAGGGACTCTTCCGTGGTGGTGGCCGTGGAGGAGGGGCGGGTTGCCTTCGGGGCCGTGGAAGGAGGGGAGCCGGAAAATGCACTGCTGACGGCCAATACGGTCGGCGTCCTGACGCGCGGTGGCCAGGTGAGCCGGGTAAACGAGGAGGTATCCAATTACCTGAGTTGGATGAACGGCCGCATCGCGTTCCGCAATGCTTCGCTACCGGTCGTAGCCCGGCAACTGGAGCGGGTCTACGGGGTAGCCGTGATTCTGGCCGACCCAGCACTTTCCCAGTACACCGTTACGCTTAACATGGGTAGAAATCAGTTGCCGGACGTGTTAAACCTGCTAACCGCTTCCCTAAACCTATCTTATACCATTCAAGGTAATGCGGTCACGCTCCGCAAACCGTGATCGCTAACGTCCGCTAAACTTTCTTTTTCCTGCCAATCAGTTGACCCTTTTCCAGTCAGCGCGGGAGGCGCGTGTCCACTAAAACCACTTTATGTACAAATTTATATGCAAACCTCTGTGATTCGATCCTTCCGGTGGTGTACCCTCGTTTGGGTGGCGGCTACCCTCCACCCGGCAGCGGCAACGGCCCAGACGACCTTGGCCAGCAGTCACGTGCCGCAAAACCAGCAACCCGCGCTTCAAGGCCAGCAAGTAGTGACGATGCAGT
>JACMKY010000147.1 GCA_014379925.1 Cytophagales bacterium
CGACCTGAACCAGGTATTTCGGGCGGTCAACAAGGTGGACGTGAAAGGCCGGTGAGCGAAGTCGAACTAGGACAGTGAATAGTTGACAATGGTCATAGTGAGCGAAGTCGAACTATGACCACTGTCCACTATCCACTATCAAGTTCCCCCGCTCACCGGCCTTTCACGTCCACCTTGTTGACCGCCCGAAATACCTGGTTCAGGTCGAATTTGCCGCGCAGGGCCAGCACCACGAAATCATCGGCTTCCTCAACCAGAAAAAGCACGTCGCTCACCCGGTCATTTTTCTCCCGGATGAGAATGTCCACGCGGTTGCCGTCCGAGCGAAGCGTGATCAGTTCATCGAACGCTTCCTTTTTAACGTCGGCTTTGAGGCGATGGAAGTCGGCCCCGCTCATGCCGCGCTTCCGGTTGGGTACCCTCAGGATCTTCACGTGGCGGACGTCCTTCACCAGTTCCTTCACCTCCGGGTCGTCTTCGCCCCCGTCGAACCACATCAGCAGCTTCAGCAGGTGGCCGTTGACGTTGAGGGTAAAGGTCTCTTCGGTGCCCTGGTATTTTCGTTGCAGGGCGTCGATGGCTTTGCTTTGCGCTTGGGTAAACCCGGGCGCCGCGCACAGGCAGGCAAGCAGAAAAAGGATTTTCATGGTGGAAAAAAGGGTTGAGTAAGTAATTCTGTTTTGTCCGATTGAAAGGGGATACTTAAACTGGAAAGTGCGTTGCCCGGCAGCTCCGGTTCAAGCGTGGCGGAAGGCCACCCCGGCGCTTGAACCAGGAAAAAGGAGGAAGTAGGCAATCAAATGCCCTTCAACTGCGGCAAGGCAGTACCGACGGCAAGGGCCTATTTCTTCCGGTCGTTCTGGTCGAGCTTCTCCAGGTTTTCCAGGCCTTTCACATCCATGGATTTGGAGAGTCTGGATATTTGCTTGAGGTCGATGTCGCCGATGAGGCTGAGCATGAGAAAGTCATTGCCCCCACCCGACAGCATCAGCAGTTCCTTGATTTTGTCGCCCGATTCGACGACCAGGAACTTCAGTTCCTGCCCTTCGCTTTTCACCACCATCAGTTCTTCGTACTCGGTTCCCCGGTCGAGAATGGTCCGGGCCGCTTCCTGGTACATTTTCCGGCCGTCCCTCATTTTATCGGACGAAAGAATGCGGAGTCCCTTCAGTTTGCTGATGGCCCGCTTGAGTTCGCGGTCTTCCGGGTCGTCTTCCACGGCGCGGGAAAACAAACTGAACATCCGGCTGGAGACGTAGACGCTGGTGAAATCGTCGTTGTCGCTGTACTGGCTGAAATACCGGCTGATGGCGTCGTCCTGCGCCCGCACCGGACCGGCCAGTCCGACGGCGAGAAAGAATAAGATGGCTATTTTCATGGGGTTGATCTTTGCTGAATTACACAATTTATTTTTGCCTACTGCCAACTGCTTACTGCCAATTGCCTACTGCTTACTGCCCGCTTCGCGCCTCACCTTTGCTTCGGCTTCCCCCATCCTTCGGATTTCGCCCGCGTAGGCTTTCCCCGTGTTCAACCGGGCGGAAACCAGTAACAAAGCTTTTTTGGTTGCTTCGTAGGCCCGCCGCGGATCGTCGTACGTTTCTAACGCCGTCAGCCGCCGCGTTTCGGCCGCCTTCCGGTATTCGTTGCGGGATACCAGCACCGTTGCCGCCACCATCAGCAGACAGGCCGCCACCTTGAGCCAGTTGACCAACCAGCCCCGCGGCGTTGAGGGCGGGGCCAAGGGGCGGGCCTCCAGTTGGCGGAGCAACCGGGCGTCGAATGCTTTGCCCAGCGGTTGCGGCGTTTCCGCCGCCGCGTAGTACCGGAAAAGGAGGGCGGCCTCGCGGCGCGGCGCGGAAAGCGCCTCCGGCGGGAGCAGGCGGAAGAACTCTTTCAATTCCCGTTCTTCCGCCACGGTGGTTTCGCCCGCCCAGTACTTCTCCACCAGGGAGTCTATTCTATTCCAGTCCATAGTTTTCCGCGTCGGTCAATCTTTTCCGGATGGCCGTCCTGGCCCGGAACAAGTTCACTTTCACCTGGTTGAGGTCCATTTCCAGCATCTCCGCAATTTCCTGGTAGGGGTAGCCCTCCACGTCGCGCAGGTGAATGACCTGCTTCTGGCGGAGGGGCAGTGCCTCGATCAGCCGGTTTACCTGCTGCATCGTATCGTTGAGTTCGGTCACCTGGTAGGGCGTGTGGGTGTGAACCGGCACGTCCTCATCCTCCGCCATCCGCCCGGTGGTCCGGTGGCGCTTCGACTTGACCCCGTCCAGGAACCGGTTCTTGACGAGCCGCATGCACCAGGCTTCCACGTTGCGGTAGGTGTCCACTTCCTGCCGCCGGTTCCAGACCCGGATGAGCACTTCCTGCACGATGTCTTCGGCATCCTCGGGGTTGCCCGTCAAACGCACGGCGAAGCGGAAGAGCTTGTTCTTGACGGGCAACACGCGTTTTTGAAATTCTTCCAGGCTCATCGGCGGGGGCAATTGCGGACGAGACGAGGAGAAGCGGGGAATGTTACAAGGGGGAGAATTTTTTTTGGAACCGCCGGCTACGCTTCGCTGGCCAGGGCGTCTTCCAGACGGTCGAAGTAACGGATATCGTACTTGTCAAAATCGAACGAAGGGTTGTTCTTACGGATTTTGTCGCGGCCAATCTTTACGCTCTGCACGAAGAAGTCATTCTTGGGCAGCACCTTCCAGTACGTTTTCAGACCGTGCTGGTACATTCTCTCCTTCCAATGAACGTGGTACCATTCCATGGAAGGTTGGTGAAAAGTGATCAGGTTGGACTTGTCAAAAATCATCCGCCCGATTTTTTCGCGTTCAACAAGCTCGCCAATGTGATTGAAGGCAACCTGGAAGTCCATCATTGGAACGTAACTGGTCTTGACGCGGCAGAAAACAGCGTTTTCTGCCCGAAGGTGGCTTACAGCAAAATACTGGTTTTCGAAATAAATTTCTTCGGTCATGGGTTGGAAACGGATGGGGTGTGATGTGGTAGGATACGGCTGCCGGAGGTTCGGGCGACGGCGAGGCGCCTCAACGGGTCAGCCTGGTATGCGACAGTAATGGTAATGCATAATCGCCAAATTCCCCGTACCCTTTACCGGATTACATTACATCGGGTTGGGTCGCCTTTTTTCGGCCGCTTGCGGGGTCACTGTTTTTTGAATTAACTTCCTGACCACAATTGGATTGATCATGACGAATACCTACCCATACATTGATTTCGAAACGCTGGCCCTGGTGGCCAGCAAAACCAGCAACGGGGTGATGATTACCGATTCGTCCGGGTTGTTGGAGTGGGCGAACGACGCATTCTACGCCATGACGGGATACGGCCCCGAAGAAGCGATGGGCCGGAAGCCGGGCCGCCTCATGCAAGGTATTCATTCCGATCCGGTAATCATTCAGCGGATGTCGGACTCTCTGCGGGCCGGCCGGGACTTCGAGGAGGAAATCATCAATTACCGCCGGGATGGCGTGCCGTTCTGGGGCTTGCTGAGCGTGTCTCCCGTCAAGGACGGGCAAGGCCAGGTGGAGCGCTGGATCGGGTGGCTGATGGACATCACCCAGAAGAAAAACCAGGAAGAGCAGTTGACTGCGGCCCGGGAGGAAGTACTGGCCATGGCCGAGGCGGTGAGTGCGGGCATGGAGCAGGCCCTCAAAAAGGCGGAGGGCAACCTGTACGCGCTCATCGAGCACACCACCGAAAGCGTTTGGTCGGTCAACCGGGAATACCAGCTTTTGACGGCCAACCGGGTTTTCAAGGAAACGTGCGATCAGCTCTACGGGGTAAAGCTGCAGTTGGGCGCTCACTTCCTCGAACAGCTCGGTCAGGCACTGACCGACCGGCACCTGCGCAATTACCATCGCTGGTACGACCGGGCGTTTGCCGGGGAAATCTTTTCGGTGACGGAAACGGTGGCGGGCGGGGGGCAAAGCCGTCATTTCGAACATTCGTTCTACCCCATCAAAGCCGAAAATAGCGAGGTAGAAGGCGTCTCCGTGTTCTCCAAGGACATCACCCACGTAAAGAACATCGAACATGAACTCCGGCAACGGGAAAAGGCCCTGACGCAAATCAACCGGGAACTGGATACGTTGATTTACCGGTCGTCGCACGATTTCAAGGGGCCGGTGGCTTCCATCAAAGGCCTGCTCAACCTGATCCGGCTGGAAAACGGATCCGGGGTGGACAACTTCTACCTCCAACGGATTGAGGAGTGCAACCAGAAGCTGGAAGCCATCATTGAAAATCTCTTCCAGGCGACCTACATCAATGAGGAACCCCCGAAAAAGGACCAAATTGACTTTGACCAGCTGGTTTTGGAACTGTTCAAGAGCTTGATCAGCACCCACGCCGACGCGAAAATAAGCCTCCGCTATTCGAACCACCTGAAGCTCCCCCTGCATTCGGATTACTACCGCGTCAGCACCATCCTCCGGAATGTGCTGGATAATTCAGTGAAGTATTCCAAGAATGCGCCGGATAGTTACGTAGCCGTCCGCATCGACCAAACGGAAGACCAGGTACGGATTGTCGTCGCCGACAACGGAAGCGGCATCGAGGAACACCTGGTGGGCGCCGTCTTCGACATGTTCAACCGTTCCAACGCCAAATCCAGCGGAACCGGGCTGGGCCTCTACGTAGTGAAAAAGGCGGTGGAGAAACTCAACGGCACCATCCAGCTTTCTTCCCGGTTGAACGACGGCGTGCAGATCCGGATTCTGCTTCCCAACCAGACCACCTGACCGGGGAAGGAGTCCCTTCCGGTTGAAACGATCCGGGGCATTTGAGTGGCCCGACGGGCGGATTTAAGATAATTGACCGGCTAGTAGACTGTTACCAAAGTTCTGAATAAAAATGCGGGTTACAAATCCGCCGCTCATTGCGGTCAGGATTGCAACCGCGGCGGCGCCGGGTGGCCGGTGCCAACCGCTCCTGACCAACATTGTTGATACAAATTTCGGTAACAGTCTACTAG
>JACMKY010000148.1 GCA_014379925.1 Cytophagales bacterium
AGCATACCAGCGTAGAATACACGGTGTACCTGGGTTCGATAAATACTACCCAGTACGACGTGGTAAATGCTTCTTCCCAAATCGTGCTGTTCCCTACTTCCACTGATGCCTCCGCGACGGCGGCTACCATCAAAGGAAAGGTGCAGATCAACCTGCGGGCGGATGATGATACCCTGGGAAGAAGGTACGCCAATGATTACGCTACGGCTAGCTTAAAAGGCACCTACCTGTCGGCGGCAGGCACGTACACCAGTAGTTTTGCCGGTGACGCAGACATTGATGACAACTACCACTTCAGCAATCCAACGCCAGGACAGCTTAGCTTTAATCCTTTGGCGGATCGTACCGTTTTCGCCTATCCGGACCTGCCCACTTCTTCTAATATTATTAATAACTTAGATGAGGAAGACAACGGCTACATCACCAGTATGGCCTACAAAGGCGCGATCATCAGCACCAAAACCGATGCGGCCGGCAATTACACCCTGGTTGTTCCGGCTTCTGCCCGTGGTTTGAACATCCGGTTGGAAGTCGAGAAAGTGGTCACGGGTCATGCCATGCTCACAACGAGTGCGGGTAACCTCAACCAGGGCGTAGGAACGGATATTGTCGGTGGCGCTGCTACCGGGTACGAAGTGGTCAGTGCCGGAGAATTTGGCTCGGGCAATGAAATTGGCAGCCAGGTTGTCGAATACAAGGCCGTTCAAAAGGGGGCGACTGTAGTTACTGGTACGACGATTACGATGAAAAAATTAAGGGTTGTTACCCACCAATACGAATACGTTGCTTATTTAGTCGACAAGGATGGTGAGAGCGAATCCTCCAGCAACGTCAGTGAAAGCGTAAAAGCCGGCCAGGTGTACATTCAGTCGGTCTACCTTTTGCCAAATACTCCCCAAGTAGATGCGATTGAGGAGGACTAAAACGCAGTCCAGGCGCTTTGCGCCCGAGCTATCCCGTAAGGCAAGTCTTAGGACTTGCCTTATTTTTTTGTGCAAACGGTCCTTTTTACCTCGTTCATCCCACCAACCCCGGCCGCTGCTCAGCGGTTGAGCAGATCGGCGATCAGGCCGGTCCAGCCGGTTTGGTGGGAAGCGCCGATGCCGCGGCCAGTGTCGCCGTCGAAGTATTCGTGGAACAGGAGGTAGTCCCGGAAGTGCGGATCCCGCTGAAATTTCTCGCTGCCCGTGTAGACGGTCCGTTCCCCGTTCCCATCCCGGAGGTAAAGCCGACACAGCCGCCTGGACAACTCGGCGGCGATTTCCTTCAGATCCAGGTAGTTTCCCGAGCCGGTGGGACACTCCATGGTGAACGTCTTGCCGTAGAAACGATGGTACCGTTCGAGCGATAAAATGATGAGGTAATTGATCGGAAACCAGATCGGACCCCGCCAGTTGGAATTGCCCCCGAACATATCGCTGTCTGACTCGGCCGGCACGTATTTTACCGTCAATGGGTTGCCGTCTACGTCGAGCACGAACGGGTGATCGCGGTGAACGCGGGAAAGGCTCCGAATGCCGTACTCGGAGAGGAATTCCGTTTCGTCCAGCATCCGTTTCAACAGGCGCCGCAACCGCGGTACCCGCAGCGGGGAGAAGAGCAGTCGGGTGGATTCGTCCGACAACTGCCAGCTGGCTACCTCCTTAACGAGGTCCGGGCGGTTGTAGAGAAACCACTTCAGGCGGTGCGAAAAGTTGTCCAGCGATTGGATCACGCTGTTCTCGATGACTTCCACGGCGAAGAGCGGCACCAGCCCGACCAGGGAGCGCACTTTCAGCCGGATGCGCTCTTCCTGGGGAGTCTGCAAGACGTCGTAGAAAAACTGGTCTTCCTCGTCCCACATGTGAATGCCTTCGTCGCCCAGGTTGGTCATGGCCCGGGCGATGAGCAGGAAGTGTTCAAAAAACTTGCCGGCCATTTCCTCGTAGACCCGGTTCTCCTGCGCCAGTTCGACGGCAATCCGCATGAGGTTCAGCGTGTACATCGCCATCCAGCTGGTTCCGTCGGCCTGTTCCAGGTGCCCGCCCGTGGGCAGCTTGGCACTCCGGTCAAAGACGCCGATGTTGTCCAGCCCCAGGAATCCCCCCTGGAACACGTTGCTTCCGTTGTGGTCGTGCCGGTTGACCCACCAGGTGAAATTCAGCAACAGTTTGTGAAACACCGTTTCCAGGAACGGCCGGTCGCCGTTGCCGCCGTTTTTCTCCTTGTCCATGGTATACACCCGCCAGGCGGCCCAGGCGTGGACCGGCGGATTGACGTCGCTGAAATTCCATTCGTAGGCGGGTAGCTGGCCGTTGGGGTGCATGTATTCTTCGCGCGTGAGCAGCAGCAGTTGCTCCTTGGCAAATTCCGGATCGATCATCACCAGCGGGATGCAATGGAAAGCCAGGTCCCAGGCGGCGTACCAGGGGTACTCCCACTTGTCGGGCATGGAAATCACGTGGGCATTCCGCAGGTGGGTCCATCCGCGGTTGCGGGATTTCTTCCGCTGGCCGTCCGGGGTGGGCTGCGTCGGATCGCCCCGGAGCCACTGCGGTACGTAGTAGTGGTAGAACTGCTTACTCCACAGCATGCCGGCAAAGGCCTGGCGTTGCACGTTGCGGGCGTCTTCGGACGCGATTTTTGACTGCACCTCGGCGTAGAAGGCATCGGCTTCCCGTTGGCGTTGCGCGAACAGCGCGTCGAAATCGGAAAAAGCGCGCTCCGCATCCCCTTCTTCGTTCCGGGTCAACCGCAGGCGGATCGTTTCGCTGGCACCCGCCGGAAGCGTCAACCCGTAGCGGACGGCCACCTTGGTGCCTTTCCCCCGGGGATTGACCGCCCCGGTGACGCCGTCTACCACGTACGCGTGGATGCCATCCTTGAAATAGCCGTCCGCTTGCTGGTCGGGCGGGTGCCCGACATTGGACTCGTTGTCGCAAAAGAGCAGTTCCGGTTGTCCGTCGCAGAACAAGCGGCACATGCTCACCGACGGGTGGTTGATGCCCACGGTGCCGGCGTCTACCCGGTGCAGGAAGGGCCGGTAGGGAAAGTCCGGCTGTCCCCAGGACCAAGTGTTCCGGAACCAAGCCTGGGGAAGCACGTGCAGGTGGGCCGCTTCCCGGGCCCGGTTGTGAACCGTCAGCCGGACGAGGATGTCTTCGGCGTCCGCCTTGGCG
>JACMKY010000149.1 GCA_014379925.1 Cytophagales bacterium
ACTTGTCGGGTCTCGCGCCCGGCGCGTACGTCTACCGGATCGAGGCGGGATTGCTGAAGGCCGCCAAAACGCTGGTGGTGAAGTGAGTTGGGGAGTAGTGAGTTAGGGAGTGCGGTGACATGACCAATCCAAGTGAATAACAAACCCCCACGGTGTCGGTTTGGACAACGGCGGGGGTTTGTTCGTTGGGTGGAGATGGGTCGAAGCGATGAGACGGATTGCAAATCCTCTCGCAAAGTCGGGATTACAAATCCCGACCAACGGTGCGTATCTCATCAACCGAAACCCATCCCCACCAAACGACCAAACCTCCACCTTGGCCTAGACCGACACAGCGGAAATTTTCCACGCGGATTAGTGTTGACAGCGATGCGTTTTTATGGATGCGTTAACTCATCTTTCCTCACTTCACCACCAGCGTTTTGGCGGCCTTCAGCAATCCCGCCTCGATCCGGTAGACGTACGCGCCGGGCGCGAGACCCGACAAGTCCGCCGTTACCCGGTGGGTTCCGGCGGGCTGCGGCTCGTTCACCACTTCCCGCACCGGCCGGCCGTTGGTGTCGTAGAGCCGAAGGGTAGTGTGGGCGGGGGTGTTGAGGTAATACGAAAAAGTGGTGCTGCCTTTCGCCGGGTTGGGGTAGCAACTGTCCAGCCGGAAGCGGGCGTCAACGAACGACGGTTCGCCGGTGATCACCTTGCCATCGCTCACCAACGGCAGCTTTTGCGTCAGGAAGTCCGCGAAGAGGGTGCTGGCCATCGCTTCGTCCGGAGCGCCCATCCAGTCTTGCAATAGGGTGGTAAACACCTGGCGGTAGTCGTGCTGTTCGGGCAGGTTGCCGCGGGACAGGTTGCTGAGGTCGGGGTTGGCGCCCACTACGCCCGCGTTTACGTTTTTGCCAAAGATGAACATCGGCGCGGCCGTGCCGTGGTCGGTGCCAAAACTACCGTTCGACTGCGGGCGACGTCCGAATTCGGAGAAGGTAGCGCCCACCACGCGGTCTTCCAGACCCAACCCCTTCAGGTCATCCTGGAAAGCTTTGACGGCGGCGGAAATGTGGTAGAGCAGGGCCGCGTGTTTGCCCATCGTGGGGTTGTAGCTTTCCACCTGCTGGGCGTGCGTGTCGAAGCCGCCGATTTTGGCCAGGAAGATCCTGGTTTTGCAGCCGCCACTCAGCAGGCGCGCCACCAGCCGCAGCTGCGCCGAAAGCGGATTTTTCAACGAACCGGCGGGGGCATTGAAGGGATACTTCTCCGGGTAGGTCACGCCCGGGCTGTTGCTTCCCCGGTCAAAGACTTCCTTCAGCCGTTCGGCGTACCGGTTGGCATTTTTTTCCATCCCGATGATGTACGCCAGTTCCTGGCCGTAGTGCGTGTTGGCTACCTCGGCGGGTGGTTCACCGCCCACGCTTTTCACCAACCCGTAGAACTGATCGGGGTTGTCGATGGAGATGGAAGTGGGAATGCCGTCTTCGCGGTGAAAAGCCAGCGACACCCCGCGGCCGATCTCCAGGCCGGGCGGGTCGGGCATGTTCGGGGTGGGATACGCGTCGGGATAATCCGGGTACCGCGTCTGCAAGTAGCGGCCCATCCAGCCGGAGCCAAGGTAGTCGTCGGCGTCGCCGCCCATGTACCAGATGTCGCGGCTACGAAAGTGGGACTGCCCGCTGTTTTCGTACGAAACCCCCTGCACGATGGCCACCTTGCCCTGGTCGTAGAGGGCTTTCAGCCCGGTCATATCCGGGTGCAGACCCACCTGGCTGCCCGCCGGCAAGGTGCCATCCAGCGTCAGGTACCGGCGAAGGCCATTGTCGGGAATGGCCACGTTGGGCCGCAGGTTGTAGTAGGCGGCGTACTGGCTGACGGGAATCACCGCGTTGAGGCCGTCGTTGCCGCCGTGCAGTTGAATCAGCACCAGCACCTTGTCGGTGTTGGCCGTGGCGGCCAGCCATTGCAGTTGCTGGCTTCCCGCCAACAGGTTTACGGGAATCTGGTTGAGCGCGAACGTACCCGCCGACCACAGGGCACTCCGCTTGATGAACGATCTCCTTTCCATGGCGTACGTTGGTTGTTCGTTGTTGAATGATTTCCCTCGTCCGTTGCTCAGTATGGCGTTCATTGATAACCGTACTGACGCAAAAAAACGGTCTCCGGTGCGCCATTGCGGCCAGGCAGTGAGCATTCTGCAATTGGCGTTGGTGGCCAGCCCAGCGAATCAATCCGGCCAACAACGGCCAGCGAATAACCCCTCAAAACAACTGGTATTCCGGCGATTGCAGGATGGCGTTCGTGAGTTTCTCGAGTTGGCCCCGCACGGCCGCGTCGTCGCCGGTGCGGAGGTAGGCGTTCCATTCCGCTTGCCAGTTAAACACCGAGAGGTTATCCAGCAGCAGGTCGTTGAGGAAGTAATTGAACCGTTCGGGTTTGATTACTTCGGGCAACAGGTTGTCCACGAATTCGCGCACCATTTGCTCCGGATTGGCCGGATCGGTGATGTTTTGCGGATCGCGCACGTGCCCGATGATGTCGAGTTTGCCGTGGAAAGGCATGTCGGTTTTCATCAAGAGCGCGGCAAATTCGTAGCGTCGCGCCAGGAAGTTGGCACTGATCCAGTTGCGGTGGTAGCCGGGCTCCTGGTGGTAGGCATCGTAGCCTGCCACGTCGAAGGGCTCGTAGAAGATCATTCCCTGGTCTTCCATGTGGCGCATAAGGCTCGGGTAAGCCTCCCCGTACAACGCCGCGGTTTCGGTAGGCAAGGCCACGTTGAAGTAACGGAGCGTACCCAGTACCAGGTCCAACGGGGATTTGATGATGGCACCCCGGTTGTCGTCGGTGTCAACGCCGTTGTCGAGGTCGTAGAAGTGCTGGCTCCGGAAGAGTTTCTCCAGCACGGGGCGCAGTTCGTACCCGCTGCTTTGCAGCAGTGCGCCCAGCGGCACAATGATGTCGCGTTCGATCTCTTCCGTGATGTCGTAGTAGACGAAGAAGCGGTACACCTTGCGGCAGAGGTGGCGGGCCGTGGCGGGTTGGTCGAAAACCATGGTCACCAGTTGGTCCAGTTCGTCGAGGGCGGCGGCGGGCGTCGCCTGATTGCCCTGCTTGGCAATGGGGGCTACCGTCCGGTTTCCGAAGGCGGCGCTGAACTGCTTGGTGCCCGCGTCGTGCTGGTCTACCTTCAAAATGCCCGTGGGCAGCCCCGTGTCGGGATCCAGGTTGGCGTAGGTATCGTCGTTTTTGTAACCCGAAAAAACCCGCGCGGCCTGCTGAATGTCCAGCTCGGTATAATTCGTAAAATTGTCGGCGGCAGTCTGGGGACCTTTGCCAATGGTGTAGAGTTCAAAAAACTCCCGGGCGTAGTTTTCGTTGGGCGATCCCGCCTCGTTCAGCCGACCATCGAGCAGCACCAGCATCGCATTGTCGACGCAGATTTTCCGGGCCAGCTCCCGGAGGTTCCCCAGGGCGTACTGACGCAACAACACATTCTGGTAGTACAGCGCTCCGCTCCGGTCCACCACGCCCCGGATGGTGGTGAAGTGCGTGTGCAGGAAAAAGGTGAGTTTTTCCCCGGCGGAATTGCCCGACTGCCGCATCCCTTCGACGGCCCAGCCCCGAAAGTATTCCTGCGCCAGGCCATCGCCCCCGTCTTCATCTTTGGGAAAAGGCAACGGACTGGGAGGGACCGGAACGGTTTGGAACAATTGGGCCAGGGCCTGGTCGGCCGAGAGGGTAGCAAACTGGTCAATATCTCGCTTGCGAGGTCCGAAGGTGGTTCTCCGCAACAAGTGAGCCGCGGCCTTGCGGCCCAGAGCACCGGATACCGGGTCGAGTGAAGCCATCGATGCAGGTTTAAAGTCCTAGCTGGGGCAAATCGTTTCGAGCGGATGGGATTTCCGAAACGCGTTGCGGGGCTAAAATTAGGACTATTCCGTTTCGGGGGCGAATGCGTTTGCGCCTAAACGGTACACCCGTTGAAGAATGGGCGTTTACCATTTACCGTTTGGAGTTTAACGAAATCGAAAACCCTGCTTCAACTCAAACACCGTGATCTCCGGGGGCAGGCCCACCCGGCCGGGAAAACCCAGGTAGCCGTAGCCCCGGTTTACGTGCAGGTACTGATCGCGGCCCTGCGCGGTTTCCTCCCAGTACAACCCCGCCCACTGCCGGTAGGCGTACTGCACGGGGTACAACCGTCGCCGGAAACATTCGGCATTGAATTACCGGACCCCCTGTCAACAAGAATCTTGTTTCTATACTTCCTCGATGGTTGCCTAAAAAATCTCCACGGTACTGTTGCAAGTCCAAACGGCATACTATCGGGATGCTTCTTTTGCGCACGTGCTACAAACCAAGCACATGTTTGCGGGTGCTTTCGGCGATTTTACCTACTTCCAGAATCAAGTCTTCCGAAACATCAAGGTCCTGCAGGGTTGAAAAAAGGTGCTCCAACACGGCATCAAAATGCGAATCGTTCAAACCCATTTCCAACAGATTAGCATGGGCATCGCGCATATTTTTACCGCTATACTTAAGCGGCGCGCCAAACGCATAAGCCAGAAAAGCTTTTTGCTTAGCAGCCTGTGTTTTCATGTGCGTCCACCGGAAGAAGTGACTGATCCGGTCGTCGGCCAACACTTTGGCATAAAAGATTTCAACGGCAGCATCCACTGCGTACATTCCCCCAATCTTCTCGAACAGGGTCTTTTCGTCGTGTACTATCATTTGCGTAGGGGTTTTAAAATGTGAATCAGGATAAAATGGCGAGGTGATCTTTTTGGGGTACCGGTCGTGCCGATTGCGAAGGCTAAGGTAGCGAGGGCGCTTTTGCGGCGGTAACATGATGCTCTCAAATAGTAGCACGGAAATACGGCTGTTCCATGACCAACGTATTAGCCTCCACCAGCGCAGGCCCACAAACCCTCCGCTATTGCACGGGCCTCTTCTTCGGTGAGGGAAGGAAACTGCATTACAAACTTTAGTACTTCGTCTTTCACATTGCCAGGTGACCGATTTGCAAATTATTAGTTACAATGAATCCATTCGCTTTGCCACTGATACTTTGCTGTTTGCTACTTTTAATAAACGCTAAAAAGCAAGATTAGAGAAGATTTCGCTTTTTAGCATTTATTCGTATTTGTAAATCAACGTTAATTCATCTCACTTACCATTGAACGAATCAATTCCAATGCGTCTTCGTATTTTAACAAAGGAGCAGATTGTCCTGACCAATACGATTTAAAAGCCGCATTACTGTCCGTTGTTGCTGGGTATGCTTTCAGATAACTCATAAATTTGCTTTGTAAGGGATAAGGGGCCAGAAAAGACTCCTGCGCTTTTAATTCTTCGGTTAGCCTGTTTTTAATGCCTCTTGAAAGTCGGCCAGTAAAAACTTTCGTCAGGGTAGTGAACTTGGATTCCTCCGAAAATAACTTGTTTTTATGCTCTTGCGTGGCATTGGATTGGTTCGTTGCTAAAAAAGCGGTTCCTATTTGTACTGCATCTGCTCCCAATGCCAACGCAGCTCTTACGCCCCGGGCATCCGCAATGCCACCAGCCGCGATGATTGGAATTTTTACGTTATCGGCCACTTGCGGAATCAGCGCAAAGGTGCCCGTCAACGATTCTTCCGCCGACCTTAAAAACGAAACCCGGTGTCCACCTGCTTCAAAACCAGTAGCAACAATCGCGTCAACCCCTGCATTTTCCAAAGCAATGGCTTCATCAACGGTGGTGGCGGTTCCTACTGTTTTAATATCCAGTCTTCTGCACTTTTCTAGAATATTTTCAGCAGGGATGCCATATACAAAGCTAAAAACGGCCGGTTTAGCTTCGAAAATGGCTTCGACTTGCTCCTCAAACGTTGCGCCCAAGTCCTGTGGCCTTTCGGGGAGGGCTAAACCTAGCTCTTTGAAATAGGGGCTGAATAAATCGCAAAGCTTTTGATAATCCTGATCACTAAATTCTGCTAATCGGCTATCTCTATCATTTACCCAAAGGTTTATATTGAATGGCTTGTTGGTTGCCTTTCTTATTTCCATACAGGTTGCTGTAATTTCTTTAGCTGAATAGGGTTGTCCGCCAAAAGAGCCCAACCCGCCCGCATTGGAGACGGTACTTGTCAGGACTACGGATGATAAACCACCTCCAAACGGCCCTTGCACAATGGGATATTGAATCCCCAAAAGCTCCGTGAATTTTGTATGATTCCACATATTATTTTTTAAATGAGGTTTTGCTGTGGCAAAATTGCCAATGAATGCAAGGCAAGTCCGGCTACGCAATTGCCTTACTTGGCTTTCGTCGTTTCAGCGTTGGTATTCGTTTCTTTTTGCCCGACTAATTTAAACTGCAAGACAAAACAATCATGAATAAGCTTATCTCCTAAGTTGTCGATAAACTTTTTGGAACCATATCGTATGTTGTACAAGGTTCGGTCAATAACTAACTCTCCAAGTGAAAATAACGTATCCGTAAATACTTCTACTTTAACGGTAAAACTGACTGGTTGCGCAATGCCTTTAATCGTAAGTATCCCCGTTAGATGGTACTGATCATTGCCAATCGCCGTTCCACTATGGATAAGCAGATGCGAGTTAGGGTATTTCGCTACCGCAAAAAAATCATCGTGGAATAGATGGTCTTTGAAATCTTTGTTTGTTTTTGGATCATCAATGTCCGTTACAACGATCGAAGTCATATCCATCATTATTTCCCCTCCCGTGATTTGATCAACCTGCCATTCAAGATTGCCACTTGCAATGTTGATGTTTCCGGTGTGTAAGCCTAATACTTTTTTGCCCGTCCAGGTTACGGTGCTGCTTGTTCTTTGAATTTGAAACCTTGCCATTTGCGTTTATTTTTAAATGATTGAATGGCACAAAGTTCTCTTCATTCGCAAAGATACGGAAGGATTTATCGCACAAGTTTCATGTGATGTACATCACATTATTTCGAAGATGAATTGAAACGACTAAGCGTCTCTCGGGTAACGCCCAGGTAAGAGGCAATCAACTGTTTAGGCACTTTCTGAAAAAGCTGGGGATATTGTTCAAGCAAGGTATCGTATCTTTCTTTGGCACTACTGCTTAATAAGGAAAGAATGCGTTGCTGTAAAGCGACATTTCTTTTATTGGTTTTCTTGCGGAAAAAATGTTCGATTTTATGCATTTCGGCGCAGAGTTTCTCCCGGTTGTGGTTAGATAAACAAAGTAATTCGCTGTCTTCGATGCAATCAATATTGACGGTAGCAGTTGTGTGATAATAGTAGGCTTGATAGTCTGTAATCCACCAATCTTGTAAGCCAAATTGAATGATATGCTCCTTGCCATTTGCGTCCGTGCTGTATGATTTCAGGCAACCACTCAGAATGAAAAAATCATTCTCAACAGGCTGCCCTTCCTGAACCACAAATTGATGCTTTTTGAATTTCCTGGTTTTGAAGTGCGATAAAACGTATTCAAATTCCGTATCGGTCAACTCAATAATGGCGTCTAGTTGCTGTCTTAATAGTTGGCTCATTCCCGCTTGATTTGGTTAGCTTATTGTTGTATGTATCAGTTCGTTCACTAGTCACTAGCTAAATTTATGGTATCCATTCGACCAGGAACACTTTAGCTACTTTCTAACAGGGTTTTCCCATCGATTAGGAAGCAAATCGCTGAATTTACATATCCAGGATCTTCAACTAGTACATCGGCAAGCCAAAGTTGGGACGGACGGCCGCTGCCGTGGCACATTGTTCCTTTGACAAGAGCTCAGGAATGAGTAGAGTATCGCCGTATTTTGAGCCGCTGCGTAAGAGCCGCAGAATAAGTAATTCTTCCTTCCTAAGGCAATGGGACGGATACAGTTCTCGATTAAGTTATTATCAATCTGCAACTCGCCGTGGTAAAGATAGATGGTTAAGCGATCCCATAACTTAGGAGTATCGGCAATTGCTTTGCCGATATTGTCTACATCGACTCTAAAACTGCTCTAACATGCCGAGATTGGTGGCAGGTATTCGCCTTTTTACTGCTCCAAAAGCAAGTGTCCATAAAGTAGCTTACTGGCTAGTCGAAAGGATTTTACCCTGATTGCTTCGCGTATTCGGAGGGCATTACGCCGAACAGGTCTTTAAAGCATTTGGAAAAATAAGACGGGTGGTTGAAGCCGGCGAGATGAGCAGCCTCGGCAATCTGGAGGCCTGGCTGTTGCAGCAAATTAGCGGCTCTTTTAAGCCGGATGGAGCGAATGAAGTCGGAAGTCGATTGATTTGTCAGCGCCTTGAGCTTGCGGTGGAGTTGCATTCGGCTCATTCCTATCCCTTTTTGTAGGGTTTCCACCGTAAAGCTTTCGTCCATGAGGTGTTCCTCAATGATCCGGATGGTGGTCTCCAGGAACTCCGCTTCCCGGTCGGGGATGGTTAAGCCGGTCGGTTGCAAGATGACTTCCCGGCTGTATTTGAGCCGTAGTCGGTTGCGCTGCGTGAGCAAGCTGTTGATCCGGGCCACCAACTCCTCCAAAACAAAAGGCTTCACCAGGTATTGTTCGGCGCCTTCCGTAAATCCCTCCTTTTTGGTTTGGACGTCATCCTTCGCTGTGAGTAGGATCACCGGGATATGGCTGGTGAGGGTGTCCTCTTTCAGGTAGCGGATCAGGGTCACCCCATCCAATACGGGCATCATCACGTCGGTAATGATCAGATCGGGAATGTGTTGTCTAGCTTCGCGCAGTCCTTCTTCGCCCTGGTTGGCGGTAATTACAATGAAGCCATCCGATAACCGTTGCTTCAGGTACGTTCTGAGTTCGGCATGGTCTTCCACCAGTAAAAGGGTGGGTCGGTCGAGGTTACCAGCTTGGGCGACTTCCCCGGTATCCTGGTCAACTGGTGGCAAGGCCGGCGCCGAACCGAACGGGTCCGGGATTTCCGTGTAGCCGGGAGAATGTCTGGTCCCTTCCTGCCCGTCGTGCCGGAGCGGGAGCAGCACCTCAAAGGAGGCTCCCCGCCCGGAATCACTATTGACGCGGATCGAACCTCGGCACAGGTCTACCAGTTCTTTGGCAAGGGCCAATCCGATGCCCGTTCCTTCGAATCCCCTGCTCTGGGCACTGTCAATCTGGTAAAAGCGGTCAAATATTTTGCTTTGCAGGTGTTCGGGTACCCCAAGTCCCGAATCCGAAACCACAATACTGAACTGATGGTCCGGCTTCAGCGTTGCCTGAAAGGTCACTTCACCCCTGGGAGGCGTAAACTTGATGGCGTTGGAGAGCAGGTTGTACACGATTTTTTCGAGCGTATCCGGGTCAAAAGGCATTATTAATTCCCCTTCCGGAATGTCAATGCGGTACCGAATACCCTTATTTTCCGCTAGTGCGGTGAATCCGGCAGCCGTGTTACGCAGAAACTCCAGCAGGTTTCCGTTTTTGGGATACAGTTTCAGCGTACCTGCGTCGGCTTTGGCCAAGTCCAATAGTTGATTGACGAGCCGCAGCAACCGGTAGCCATTCCGCTCCATCATGGCCATCTCCTGGAGGGTAATCCGTTCTCCTTGTTTCTGTAGCGGAGCCAGGATCAGGTGGAGCGGCGTGCGGAATTCGTGCGAGATGTTGGCAAAAAACTGGGATTTGATGGCGTCCAATTTTTTGAGGTGATCGGCCTCCAACTGGGCAAAGCGGGCCTTGGCCGTTTCTTCGTCGGCCTGTACCCGGGCTATTTTGGTGCTGCAAATGGCCGCAATGGTTTGCAAAGCTTCCCGGTGGTATTCCTGAAAAAAATTTTTTTCGGGATGTTCGGAGTCAATTACGCCGATTACCTTATCCTGCAAGAAGATCGGTACGGCCAGTTCCGAATAGCGCACCTGATCATCCACGATGTAACGGGCATCCTGGGAGGCGTCGGCAATTCTTTCCGGTTTGCCCGACTGCGCCACGCTGCCGACAATGCCCCGTCCGACCGGAATCACCAGGGGACCCAGAATCGTACGGTCCTGCGGATTTTTGTTGCCGTAGGCCGCCTTCTGTACCAGGGCCTGCTGCGGTTCGTCGAGCAAGTAGACGACGCAATCCACGAAACCAAGGCGGGCAATGCAGTTTTTGGCTACATCCCACAAGATTTCATCCACCGTGTTTTTGCCGTACAGCGAAGTAGCGAAATAGTGAATGACTTCATTGATCTCCTGCCGCTGCCGCAACTGTTGAATCAGCCGGTGCTTTTCGCTTTTTTGACGCAGCTTGTACCGGTTCAATACCCGTAAACCCATCAGGCAGCCCGACAGTAAAACAATCGTCAGCCAGATGGCAAGTGCGTGTTGGTGCTGCAGTAGCGTTTCGACCTGCATGGACGGTAGTCAAGACCAGCGAATTACTCACCTTGTAGTGACGGGTATTGCTTCGGCCGGCCTCCTGGAAGAAATCATCCAGAAAGCAGTGATTGCGATTACTTTCCCCGACATAGCCCCAAGGAGCGCTTCTTTGTGGGTGGCACACCAAAGATAGCTTCTCCCTGGGCTATTGATACCGCACAACTTGAATTAACCTACCAGCAGATTGCTACGGCTTTTTACCTTCCAGCAGCCAGCCCACGTATACAATCTTCCACTGCCCGTTGTGTTTTTCCAAAAACCGGGTTTCCCGGCTTAGCCCGGGCATGTCCATCACCGGCTCTCCGTTGTCTTTGCCATACTGGTCGAACGTGACCCAGGCAGCATCCTGGAGGATTCTCATGTTGATGTTTTCCCGCCGTACGTTCTGCGGATTCGGTTCCGGAAACTGTTCCATGTGTTGTTTAGTCCTGGGGCCTCTTTCTTCCCATCCTTTTACCACGGTAACCCCGCCATCCTTCCACCACCCCATTGTCCGGATGTAGGGTTCATGGGCCCAGCAAGCCGCATAGGTATCAAAATCCTTATCCCAGAAAGCCTTGGACTCTGTTTCAATTACCCGTAAAATCTGAGCCCGTTCTGTATCGTAGTCAATAGCGGGAGGCGGGGTTGGTTTACCCGTATAAGCGGTGAATAGTCCAACGGCGACGAAGGTGAATAAAATGCCTGCAATTGTTTTCATGGAATGAATTGGTTTAAATGTTTGATTATTTTTTGATTACCCGAATGGCGCGGGTTTGGATTCCAGCCTGTAGCTTAATGAGATACAGCTGGCTGATGCTCATTTTCCCGACTTATCGCGGCCATCTTTCCTGGTGAATAAAAGCAATAAAGCGCGGGGAGGAATCCAGGGAAGTTGTTGATTCCTGACGGGCAACGAAGTCTTCTTCACAACCGAAGAAAGCAATCAACAGCAAGGTTGCTGCCGGGTAAATGGATGCTGTCCAATTCTTCTTTTTTATGGTCATAGATAAAATGGGTGGATGTTATGGTTGCCTACTGCTTAAAGGTTTTTCGGCGAATACCTTGTGGTGGCAAAGGTAGGGGCAGCAGGTGGCGGCGGGGTAACACAGTTCTCCCAGAGAATAGTACCAGTGTAACATCCTAGTGAACTGGTGGCCTTGATTCTGAGCGAAAAGACGGTCAACCTTGGGAAACCCAAAGCCGGCGTAGGCCGCCAACTCGGTAACAGAACCGTGGATAGCCGTTCTCATTACCAACGCCTCAAGCGCTGACTTTGGCCGGAAAAAGCCACTCCCGGCCTCTGGATTGAGATCGTCAAAGCCTCGCTAAGCTTACTGAACGGCAAGACCAATTGCTTGCTAGTCGATGGCAGCAGTTGGAAAACGGGGGGCTTGACCTATCATTTTCTCACCTTCCTGTTTAGGAACGCGGACGGGGCCGCTGTTCGCCGATTACGGGACAGCGTTCCCTGCGAAGCAGCCGCACCGGCGCGGGGCGGCCCGTGCCGACCGGTTGCGAACAGCAACCCTTCCGTCAGGAAAGCTGCGCAGCAGCCCAGTACGAAGTAACCGCACCGGCGGACCGGCTGCAAAGCAGCCCGGTCGGACTGGGCTGCTGCGCAGCGTTGCTTCGCAAGGGTGGCTGCGCCACGTTCGCAAGCGAAGGCCCAGCCGCCCAGTGAGTACGCAGCCAACCCACCTCCTATAACCCCGGATTGCCCCACGTGATGTAAGAGAAGAAAACGTAAAATTACTGATGCCGCCCTTGTTTCTAGGAATGTTTGGCCAAGCCAGCCCGAACGAAGCCTTCAGGTTCCGAAAACGTTGAGGTAAGGAATTTGACTCGCAAGTACGCGTAAAAAATACTGTTGCTCATTCCGGAGGAACGATCCGCCCGTCAAGCCTTCTTCAACTCAAACACGGTGATTTCCGGTGGCATGCCCACCCGACCCGGGAAGCCGATGTAGCCGAAGCCACGGTTCACGTACAGGTACTGGTCGCGGCCGGTCGCGGTTGTCTCCTGGTATAATCCTGCCCATTGCTTGTAGGCGTACTGCACTGGGCTCCACCGGAAGCCACCCACCTCGACGCCGAACTGCGCCCCGTGGGTATGTCCGGCAAACATCACGTCAATGTCGGGGTAGCCGGGCCGGACCTGGGCATCCCAGTGGCTGGGATCGTGGGAAAGGAGCAGCTTTACCGGTGCCTCCGTACCTTGGTGCGTTTTGGCCAGGCTACCGTAGCGGTGAAATTTCGTGCCCCAGTTCTGGTTGCCGAGAATGGCGAGGCGATCGCCGTTCTGGGTCAGGTAGCGGTGTTCGTCCAGCAGCAGGTCCCAGCCGAGCAGTTGGTGCGCCCCGATCAGCTTTTCCAGGTTTTGCCGCTTGGCCTGCGCGCTGTCCCAGTTGACGTAGTCGCCGTAGTCGTGGTTGCCCAGGATGGAAAACACGCCCAGCGGCGCTTTCACCCGCCGGAACACGGGAAGGTAGTCTTCCACTTCACCGGCCTGGTTGTTGACCAGGTCGCCCGTGAAAAAAATTACGTCGGGCTTTTCGCGCAGAATCATGTCCACACCTCCCTGCACCGCCCGCTTGTTGAAGAAACTGCCCGAGTGAATGTCGGAAATCTGAGCGATCCGCAGCCCGTCGAAGGAACTGGGTAAGTTCTTCAGCGCCAACTTCACCCGGCGGATGCGGTAATCGTGCGCCCCGACCAGAATACCGTAGCCCACCCCGACCACGGGAATCGTGCCCGCAACAACCGCCGCCCTCACCAGAAACTCCGACCGGGGAATGGTGGGGAGGTGGTTGGTGGCTGGGGGAAGTGGGTTGGGGGAACGGGAAAATACCTGCTTGCCCAGCCGGATCAGGTCGTCCAGGAACAGAAACAGCGCCATGAACAGCTTGACCAGCAGGTTGGTGAAGATAATCAGCAACAAGAAATTGCGCACCGTGGAACCTTGAACGCCGGGCAGTATCAACAGCAGCAGAATTGCCGCCACTGCTCCGATGGTCAGTCCACCCACGATGAACAGCACGCTCCGGCGAAAAGCGGTCGGGGAGGCTCCGCTCCACTGGCGCACTGCCCCGAACACGTACCAGTCCACCAACGCCAGCACCGCAACGAACAAGAGCACGAAAACAAGACGATTGATACTCAAGGCGATGGGCGTTTTTGTTGGAACGAATAGCCGGCGGTCAGCCGTCAAATGAAAAAATACCGACCAAAAGAAGGCACTGAATACCGGTCGGAGGCCAACCCCCGCCCCGGAAATTTAATCATTGGGTAAAATGGGTACGGCTTGACCGAACCGCTACCCGTTCGGTCAAGCCGTATGTACCATCCCTTTCAAGTACGTAAAGCGAGGGTAATCCCCAAAATCTCCGTACCGGCCGTTTGATCAGTGGGCATCCCCTCGCCTTACTTGAATACTGACCGCTTAGTAAGCCGGAGCGGTGGTTCGTTCCCGGACAACGGGTTGTTTATCCTCCACTTTCCCCCCTTTGCGCTTCAGCTTGAGGCGCTCGGTGAGCCAGTACATCGTGGGTACGATGATCAGGGTAAGGAAGGTGGCGAAAGTCAGACCGAAAATGATGGTCCAGGCCAGCGGCCCCCAGAAGACGGTACTTTCTCCCCCGATAAAGAGTTCGGGATCGAGTCTGGTAAACAAGGTGACGAAGTTGACGTTCAACCCGATGGCCAGCGGAATCAGGCCCAGCACCGCGGCGGCGGCGGTCAGAATCACCGGCGTCAGACGCGTGGCACCGCCGTCGATGATGGCTTCCCGCAGGTCGTGATCGCCGCGGGCGCGCAACTCGTCGATGAATTCGATCAGGATGATGCCGTTTTTCACCACGATGCCCGCCAGCGCAATGATGCCCACGCCGGTCATGACGATGGAAATGGTCATGCCCGTCAGCACAAAGCCCAGCAGCACCCCGATCAGGCTGAGGACAATGGTGAAGAGAATGATCAGGGGCTTGGAAACGGAGTTGAACTGCGTCACCAGAATCAGGAAGATCAGCGCCAGCGCGGCCCCGAACGCGACGGAAAGGAACCCGGAGGTTTCCTGCTGGTCTTCTTGCTCGCCGCCCATCTTCACCGTGTAGCCCACCGGCATCGCGATTTCCCCAATGAGTTGGTTGATCTCACCCACAATTTCATTGGCGTTGTAGCCGGTCAGCACGTTGGACGACAAAGTGACCAGGCGCTCCTGGTTTTTGCGGTTGATGGTGCTGAACGTGGTGGAGTACTCCGCTTTGGCAATGGCGTTGAGCGGAATCTGGCGGAACCCGGCGGTGGCCTGGTCGAAGTAACTGATGTTGAGGGCCAGCAGTTTTTCCGCGCTGTTGCGGTCGCTCTCCCGCAGGCGCACCGTGATCGGGTACTCATCCTTTGCCTCCCGGTACTGCGACACTTCCAGCCCGTACACGGCGGTTCGGATGGCCGTGCCCGCCACTGCCAGCGAAATTCCTTCCCGGGCGGCCTTCTCCCGGTCGATGTCGATGGTAATTTCCGGCTTGTTGAGCTGGAGGTCCGACTTCAATTCCTCAATGCCTTGAATACCCGATTGATTGATGGCGGTTTTGACCTGGTTTTGCAGCCGGAGCAACTGGTCAAAATCCTCCCCGGCAATTTCCACCTGAATGGGCTTGCCCGTGGGCGGACCGCTTTGCTCCTGCTCCACCGAAATTTCGGAACCCGGCAAGCCCACCATCTTGGCCCGGATCTTTTCCATGATCTCGCGGGTAGAGACGCCAATCCGCTGGTCCAGGTCCACGAAGGCCACCGTGACCTTGCTCTTGTTGGGTGCCACCACCCGGTCGGGATTCTGCGGATCACCCGCCCCGATGCCCACGTTGGAAATGACCGACTTGACAATCGGGTTTTTCGTTCCGATGACTTCGTATACCCGCTGCTCGATTACTTTGGTTACCGAATCCGTTACGGCCGCGTCGGTACCGATGGGCAGCTTGTTGTAGACGTAGACGAACGCCGGATCACCACTGGGGAAAAACTCGATTTTCGGCTGTCGAACGGCGGTGAGCACGATGACCAGCACCAGCATCAGCACGGTGCCGCCCAGAAAGAGGACCGGCCGCCATCCGTGGATGACGAAGCTGATCAACCGCCGGTAGCCGTTCTTCAGGGCAGGCAACGGACCGGCCTGAAAGCGGTTGATCAACGGCGTGAAGACGTAGTTGTTGAGCAAATACAGCAGCAGGATGAACACCACGAAATTGCCCGCTCCCACGCCGAAAAGCAGGTAGCCGATCCCCGCCAGCACGGCCAGGATGGTCAACGGCCTTACCAGGCGGCTAAGTTTTTCCACTTCGCCGCCGTCTTCCCGCTTCATGAACGAGACGGCAAATACCGGGTTGATGACGAAAGCCACGAACAGGGAGGCGAACAGGGTGATGATGAGGGTAACGGGGAGGTACTTCATGAATTCCCCCACGATGCCCGGCCAGAACAGCAGCGGGAAGAAGGGCGCGATGGTGGTGAGCGTGCCGGAAAACACGGGAACGAACACTTCCCCGGCGGCCATCCTCACGGCCTGCTTGATCGGCACGTTCTTGTTGTCGTGGAAGATCCGGTGCGCGTTCTCGATGACCACGATGGCGTCGTCCACCACGATGCCCAAGCCCAACAGGAAGGCGAAGATCACGATGGTGTTGAGCGTATAGCCCAGCACGGGCATCAACAGCAGGGCCATCAGGAACGAAAGCGGTACGGAAAGGCCCACGAAAATGGCGTTGGTGGTGCCCATGAAAAACATCAGGATCAGCACCACGAAGATGAAGCCCAGCACGACGGTGTTGACCAGGTCGTTGAGCTGCGTGCGGGTGCTTTCCGACTGGTCGCCGGTAACGGTGATGTTCAATCCTTCGGGCAGGGTGGTGCGTTCCCGTTGTTGGATGATCTCCTCAATCTTGTCGGAGGCCAGAATCAGGTTCTCGCCACTGCGCTTGATTACGTTGAGGGTAATCACCGCCCGGTTGTCCAGGCGCGCGTAGTCCTGTTTCTCTTCGTAACCGTCGGCCACTTCCGCAATTTCTTTCAGGAAGACCGTTGCCCCCCGGGCCGACCGCACGACGATGTTGCGCAGGGTTTCAATGTCCTTGAATTCACCCGTCACGCGCAGGTTGCGGCGAACGCCCTCCATGTTGATGTCCCCCCCCGATACGTTCACGTTCGCCCCCGAAACCGCCTGGGAGATGTCGCCGAACGTAATGCCGGCGGCCTGCATCCGGTACAGGTCCACGTTGACCTTAATTTCCCGGTTGAGGGCACCCACGATGTCCACCCGGGTAATCTCGGGCATTTCCTCGATGTCATCCTGCAGCAGCTCGGCGTATTCCTTGAGCTTGGCCAGGTCGTAATTACCCGCCAGGTTGATGTTCATGATGGGAAACTCGGAGAAGTCCACCTCCGCCACCGCCGGGTCGTCGTCCAGGTCATCCGGCAGTTCCGCCTTGGCCTTGTCGACGGCGTCGGTGACGCGCTGTTTGGCAATGGCGACGTCCACGGTGGTGTTGAACTCGACGGTGATGGCGGAGAAGTTCTCGATGGAGTTGGACTTGATCCGCTTGACATCCTTCACCGATTTCAGTTCCTGTTCAATCTCCTTGGTAATGAGATTTTCCACGTCGTCGGGACTGTTGCCGGGGTAAATGGTAGTGACCAGAACGGTGGGCACCACAATGTCCGGAAACAGCGCTTTGGGCAGGTTCTGGTAGATGGCCAGGCCCGCCAGCGTAATGATCAGCGAGAACAGATACACGGAGGTCTTGTTCTCGACGCACCAGTTGGTAACGCTAAATTCCTTGTGAGTCATTTCAATGATCAGTTATCAGTTATCACTTATTAATTATCAATGTATGCGTTCGGAGGGTATGCCAGTGAGTAAGCGAGCAGCGTAACCTGGCAGGTATGTCGTATATCGACAAGGAACCAAAAGGGCTAGGCTGAACTGAACAGTTTTCATTCATTGGCAACCAACCACTAAGATCCCGCAACCAACAAGCTGATCGGCTGGCCGTCTACCAGGTCCTGGTAGCCTTCGGCGATCAACTGGTCGCCGGCTTTCAGACCTTCCAGCACTTCCACGCTTCCCCGGTAGGAGAGGCCGGTCTTGATTTTCCGGGCCTTGGCCACCTTCCGGTTGCCTTCCTGCGCGGCCACGAACACCACCTCGCCCGCCTCGGACTTCTGCACGTAGTTCTGCTGGATAACGATGGCGTTGGGCTTCGTCTGGTCGTTGATGTCAATGACGGCGAGCATGTTGGGCTTGAGTTGCTGGCCTTCGTTGGGCAGCGACACCTCG
>JACMKY010000150.1 GCA_014379925.1 Cytophagales bacterium
CGGCCAGACGAATTTCCGCATCAGGATCAGTTCCCGCTTTTGCGCGTAGAGGAGCCGTTGCGATTGGCTGCCCGCGTTGTTGATGATTTCTCCCTCCAGTTCTTCCAATCGTTCGCCCAGGTTTTCCAGTACCACGAAGTAGTTGTCCACGATGGTATCCATCAGGGCGTAGAACAGGTAGTCGGCCCCCGAACGGCGGATGCGGCCCAGCGCGTTGGTAAGCCGGAGTCGCACCGGATCGAAGGGATCGCCCTCGCGCTCTTCCTGGAAGGAAATCAGGAAGGACGGACCCAGCACCAGGCTGACGTGTTCGGTCTCGATTTCGTGGGTGCGCGGGTTGAACTCCATCATTTTCATCACCACGAAGATCGCCTGGTCGTAGTGTTCGATCTTGGGTTTCTGCTCGGTATTCAGCACGTCTTCCAACAACAAAGGGTGCAGGCCAAAGGCCTTTCCGATGGTTGAAACCGCTTCCGGGTTGCCGATGCCATCCACGTTGATCCAGCTCACCAGCGACGAAGGCCGGAGCAGCGCGCATTCGTTTAAGGTAGGGATCTCGATTATCCGATGGGTGTGTTCGTCGTATTCGGTCAGCGTAACGCGGGTGTTGCGCAACGTCTGCTTGCCCACGTAGGTGAGCGTGCCGGGCGATTGGCCGGCGGGTTTGATCAGGGGTTTCAGTCGTTTGGCCATAGTACAATCAAGGGCGGAGGAATATTGCTTCTCCATCCGGTTTCTAAAGTAAAGCAAAATTAGGTTCGCCTGGCGTTTGGCTTTTACTTACCGTACCCGTCTTACCATATCCATCGGATGGCTTGGAGCCACCCGATGGGTTATTCCAGTAAGGGTGTTCGGTGTTCAATAGGGTAGGCGAGTAGCGATAGCAACCAGCCAGACGCAGCATCCCCGGTGCTGACCGAAGAAATTGCTTCGCTGGGGTTTGCCAAAACTTTTTGTATTTTGCCGGAACGGACCCGCGAAATTCCGGAAGCGGGTCGGCAATTCACCTAGTTTCGCCCCCAACCCTTCATGCTGGCCAAACCCGCTCCCGCCGTCGAAACCCATACCACCGGCCTGCTGCGCGGCATCGGACTTTTCGCGGCCATCTCGCTGGTGGTGGGCAACGTAATCGGGTCGGGCGTTTTCAAGAAAGTGGCACCGATGTCGGCGGAGTTGCAGTCGCCGGGGCTGGTGCTGCTGGCCTGGCTGCTGGCGGGCATCGTGACCCTGTGCGGGGTGCTCACCAACGCCGAAATTGCCGGGATGATCGCCGAGCCGGGCGGGCAGTACGTGTACTTCCGGCGGATGTACGGCAAGGCGTTCGCCTTTTTCTACGGCTGGTCGTGCTTCACCGTGATCCAGTGCGCTTCCCAGGCGTCCATCGCCTACGTGTTTGCCGAGTCGTTCAACTCGCTCGTGCCCTTGCCCCACCTGAGCGCCGCCTGGGAAGCCTGGAGCGTGGCGGGCGTGTTCTTCCCGCTCGACAACCTCGGGGTCAAGCTCCTGACGGTGGCCCTGCTGTCTCTGCTCACCACCATCAACTACTTCGGGGTGAAATACGGCAGCAACATTGCCAGCGTGCTTGCTTCGGCGGTGGTGGTGTGCCTCTTCGGGGTCATCCTGCTGGGGCTTTCCATCGGCGGCGGGAGCGCGGACCACCTGCGAACCAACGCAGTCAGCTACGCGCAATCCGACGTGGCGACGTCTTCGTGGGGTTTTCTGGGGGCGATTTTCGCGGCCATGATGAGCGCGTTCTGGGCCTACGACGGCTGGAACAACCTGGGTTTTCTGGGCGGGGAAATCAAGAATCCGACCCGCACCATTCCCCGGGCCCTGATCGCGGGCGTGAGCACGGTGGTCGTGGTTTACCTGCTGGCCAACTTCACGTACCTTTTCGTGATGCCGATTGAAGAACTCATCCGGGTGCACCAGACGCCCAACGCCATCGCCGCCATCGAGGTGGTGCGGCGGTTCCTGGGTTCGGGGGGAGCCCTGGCCGTTTCGTTGCTGATTCTGTTGGCTACCTTCAACAGCACCAACACCAGCATTCTTTCCAACGCGCGCATCTACTTCGCCATGGCCAACGACGGATTGTTTTTCCGGTCGGCGGCCACGGTCCACCCCCGCTACCGTACCCCTTCGGTGTCGCTGCTCATGCAGGGCGCATGGGCGTCGGTGCTGGTGTTTTCGGGCAGCTTCGATCAGCTCACCGACATGCTCATTTTTGCCCTCTTCATTTTCTACGGGGCGGGTGCGTTCGGCGTGTTCGTGTTGCGGCGGAAGATGCCCGAGGCACCCCGGCCCTACCGGGCGGTGGGCTACCCGGTGGTCCCGGCCCTGTTCGTGCTGTTCTGCGCGGTGCTGGTAGTCGTTTCGTTGTTTGCAAAGCCCCGCGAAAGTACCCAGGCGTTGGTGTTGATCGGGAGCGGAGTGCCGTTCTACTGGTTCTGGAGAAAAAGGACCAGCTAGTGTGCGCAGCCGGCTTTCCGTGGTGATGGGCGCTCTTTTTTGTTCCGTTGCCCGCAAATTGGTTATTTTTGCGGACTGGTTTCACTGACGGAACTTTGACTTCGACCGGTTTTCATGAAAGATAAAAAAGTATGGGTAGGGTTGGTGCAGATGACGTGCGTTGCCGACAAAGAGGCCAACCTCGCCAAAGCCACGGCCAAAATCCGGGAAGCCGCCGCCGGGGGCGCGCAGATTGTCTGCCTCCAGGAATTGTTTACCTCGCTCTACTTCTGCGACGTGGAGGACTACGACAATTTCCAACTGGCCGAATCCATTCCCGGTCCGGCCACCGAAGCGCTGGCGAAGGTGGCCGCCGAGCTGAACGTGGTGATCATTGCTTCGTTGTTCGAGAAACGCACGTCGGGCATTTACCACAACACCACCGCCGTGATCGATGCGGACGGCCAGTACCTGGGTAAGTACCGCAAGATGCACATCCCCGACGACCCGGCCTACTACGAAAAGTTTTACTTCACGCCCGGCGACCTGGGCTACAAGGTGTTCGATACCCAATACGCCCGGGTGGGCGTACTCATCTGCTGGGACCAGTGGTACCCGGAGGCGGCCCGCATCACCAGCCTGATGGGCGCGGAGATCCTGTTTTACCCCACGGCCATCGGTTGGGCCTTCAGCCAGGACGAAGAAACCAACGACGAACAGTACCAGGCCTGGCAAACCATCCAGCGCAGTCATTCGGTGGCCAACGGCGTGCCCGTGGTGTCGGTAAACCGCGTGGGACGCGAGGCCGAAATGGAATTCTGGGGCGGTTCGTTCGTAACCAACGCCTTCGGGCGGGTGCTCTACCAGGCTTCCCACGACCGCGAGGAAGTACACGTGCAGGAACTCGACCTCAACAAGTCCGACGCGTACCGGGTACACTGGCCCTTCCTGCGCGATCGCCGCATCGACTCCTACCAGCCAATCACGCAGCGGTTTATCGATTGAAACAGGAAGTAAGAGGCAGGAAGGATGAGGTAGGAAGTAAGAAAAATGAACGCCTATTCTGTTTCCTGTCTCTTGCTTCCTGCCTCGTGCCTCTTACTTCCTACTTCATCTCTTAATGAATCCGCCCATCCACCTCCCCACTCCCCGCCAACTGGGCTACCGTTTTCCGGCGGAATGGGAAAAGCACCGCGCCACCTGGCTGAGCTGGCCGCACAAGGAAGCCTCCTGGCCGGGCAAACTCGCCAGCATCTACGAAGTGTACGCCCAATTTGTCAGGGAACTCGCCCGGGGCGAGCGGGTTTGTATCAACGTCAACGACGACGCCATGCGGATGCACGCCATTATGCTGCTCGAAGACGAGGACGTGGATCTGATGATGGTGGATTTCTTCGTGCACCCCACCAACGATGCCTGGTGCCGCGACCACGGTCCGGCGTTTCTGGTCCGTCCGTCGGCCGAGCACCCGAAGGCCGTGGTGAAGTGGAACTACAACGCCTGGGGCGACAAGTACCCGCCCTACGACCTCGACAACCAGGTTCCGATATCGATTGCGGAGGAACTGGACCTGCCCCTTTTCTATCCCCGCATCGTGATGGAGGGTGGTTCGGTGGATTTTAACGGGAAGGGCACCCTGCTTACCACGACGGCCTGCCTGCTCAATCCCAACCGCAACCCGCACCTGAACCGGGCGCAGATCGAGGCAAAACTCCGCGACTTCTACGGGGTGGAAAACCTGCTCTGGCTCGGCGACGGCATCGTGGGCGACGACACCGACGGCCACATTGACGACCTCACCCGCTTCGTCAACGCCGATACGGTGGTGACGGTGGTGGAAGAAAATGCCAGCGACGAGAACTACGAAATCCTGCAAAAAAACCGTCACCAGCTGAGCACCATGCGGCTGGAGAACGGCAAGCAACTCAACGTGGTGGAACTGCCGATGCCCGCGCCCGTTACCTACGAAGGCCAGCGCCTGCCCGCCTCCTACGCCAATTTCTACATCGGCAACGCGGCGGTGGTCGTGCCCACCTTCCGCGACCGCAACGACGACCGCGCCTTGACCCTCCTTCAGCAGTGCTTCCCCGACCGGAAGGTGATCGGCTTGGATTCGACCGACCTCATCTGGGGCCTGGGCAGCTTCCACTGCCTCAGCCAGCAGGAACCGCTCGCCTGACCGCTGACTGCGCGGATAAAAAGATGGCGCCCCGCGCGGCGTTCATTGTTGGGATGCGGCTCGAATGACCGAACCGGAAGGCTCAGTCGCACTTGGCCGTGTTGGTTGGGGGTACTTTTATTATTCTCGGGGCTTCCCTACATTCGTACGTGACATCAACTGTTTCCGTTTATGAAACTGGCTCTTTTCAGTACCCTGATTCTGTGGCGGCTCGGTTCGGTGCTGCCGTCGTTCGGACAGCAGATTGCCCGGGAAGAACTCATCTTCCTCACCCCGGAGTGGAAAGGCGAGCGCTTCGCCGACGGCCGCCCGAAGGTGCCCGACGCCCTGCTCAAACGCATGAAGTTAGTGACCCACGAGGAAGCCTGGGCCGTACTGAAGGGCGAAAACTACAAGTACCAGTTCGCCGGCGGCTGGCAGACCATCAACCCCGACAGCGTGTTGGTAGGCCGGGCGCTCACGGCTACGTTTATGCCTGGCCGGCCGGACGTGCACCGCGTAACTGACAAAAAAGGCCACGAAAAGGACGGACGCGTGAAGTCGCAGAACGCCTGGCCCATCGACCTGCTCACCAAAAGCGACGTGTACGTGGTGGACCAGTTCGGGATGCAGGAAGACGGCCCGACCATCGGCGACAACCTCGGCAACTCCATCTACGCCAAGACCGGCAACGGCATTGTGTACGAAGGAGCCGTGCGCGACATTGCGGGCCTGAAGGAAATAGGTGGGTTTACCTCTTTCTTTCGTTCCTATCACCCTTCCCACCACCTCAACAATCCCGACGGCGAACTGAACACCACGCTGGTGGGCATCAACCGCCCCACGCGCATCGGGCGGGTAATGGTCATGCCCGGCGATATAGTACTGGGCCGCGACGGTGGGGTGGTGTTCATCCCCCCGCACCTGGCCGAGAAGGTGGTGAAGACCTCCGAGATTGTCCGGTTGCGCGATATGTTCGGGCACCAGCGCCTGCGCGAGCAGAAATACACGCCCGGCCAGATTGACACGCGCTGGTCGGACGAGATTGAGAAAGATTTTTCGCAGTGGCTCAACGCCTACATTGACCGGCTACCCGTGCCGAAAGCGCAAGTTCAGGAGTACCTGAAAACGCGCACCTGGTAAACCCGCGGCTTAAACCGTCCCTTGACGGTTCGGAACGCAAACCCCAAACCCATGAAAACCTCCCGCCGTTCATTCCTGACCAAAAGTGCCTTAGCGGGCGTCTTCGGGGCTGCCAGTGTATCGGCCTTTGGCGAAGGCCTTGAAACGGCGGTTGACCGCGCCCCGCAGTCGTCGAAGCCCTCGGACCTAAAAATTACCGATATCAAATGCGGCTACATTCGCAATGGGCACAGCCTGTTCGTGAAAGTGCACACCAACCAAGTCATCGGGCCAGCCGCCGAGTTCGCCTGCGCGCCGGCGCATGGCGTCGGCGACCGCGGGCTTGGTTGCCGCGATCACGCCTGAGGCCCCTGGAA
>JACMKY010000151.1 GCA_014379925.1 Cytophagales bacterium
GAGGGCAAATTGTGGATTGGTACCGAAAACGGGGGAATCAGCGTGTTTGACTACGCAACCCACCGCTTTGCCCACCATCGATACGATGTCAGCGATCCCGCCAGCCTGGGCAACAATTCCGTTTACAGCCTCTACCGGGACGACATCGGCAACCTCTGGGCCGGCACCTGGTCGGGAGGCGTGAATTTCCTGCCTAAGTTCGGCGACAAGTTTACCCACTACCGGCAAATCCCCCACAACCCCAACAGCCTGAGCAACAAAACGGTCTTGTCCATTGCCGGCGACCAGCGGGGAAACCTGTGGATTGGCACCGACGGCGGCGGCTTGAATTTCTTCGACCGGAACAAAAAAACCTTTACCCATTACCGACACGGGGCGAGCCCCAACACCGTCAGCACCGACTACGTCAATTCGATCACCGAAGCCAGTGAGGAAGTACTGGCCCTGGGTTACCACCGGGGAGGCTTTGACTTGTTGGATCGGAAAACCGGCGGGTTCACCCACCACCGGCCCCGGGAAAATGACCCGAATAGCCTGGCCGATGCCAGTATTACCGTCGTGTTCCAGGACCGGGAACGCCAGCTTTGGCAAGGCACCTCGAGCGGCGGGCTACACCAGTACCGGGGGAAAAACCGGGGCTTTATCCGCCATCAACACGACCCGAAAGACACCAACAGCCTTGGCAGCAACTTCGTCAGTTCCATATTCGAAGACCGGGACGGGAACCTGTGGGTGGGAACCGAAAACGGACTGGATCGGTTCGACCGCCAAAACAACCGGTTCGTTCACTACCGGCACCATTCCCAAAATAAGCAGAGCCTGAGTCACAACGCGGTCAATTCCATCCTGGAAGACCACCGGGGTCGGTTGTGGATTGGCACCGGCGGCGGCTTGAACGCCTTCGACAAGCAAACCAACGCATTCCGGGCGTATACCGAAAAAGACGGCTTTTCCAACAACGTGGTGATGAGCTTGTTGGAAGACCAGCGGGGCAACCTCTGGTTGGCTTCCAACCGCGGAATCTCCAAATTCAATCCCCGAACCGGCGCCTGTCGGAACTACGGGGTGGCCGATGGCGTGCAAGGCAACGACTTCAAGCCCCGGGCGTGCTACCAGACGGCGGACGGGTGGATGTTTTTCGGCGGGGGAAACGGTTTCAACGCTTTTCACCCGGACAGTCTGCGGGACAATCCCTTCGTTCCTCCGGTTTCCCTGACCGGTTTCCAGGTTTTCAACCGATCCGTAGCCGCGGGCGATCCGGACTCTCCCCTCCAAAAACCCATCGGCGAAGCGGAGAAAATCACGCTCACCCACGAACAGACGGTGTTTACCCTGGAATTTGCCGCCTTGAACTTTACCCGGCCCGAAAAGAACCAGTACGCCTACCAGTTGGAGGGCTTCGACCAAGGGTGGAACTACGTGGGCACCAAACGAACGGCGACCTACACCAACCTGGACGCGGGAAACTACGTTTTCAAAGTGAAGGCTTCCAACAACGACGGTCGCTGGAACGAGCGGGGCACTTCCATCCGAATCCTCATCACCCCTCCCTTCTGGCAAACCTGGTGGTTTCGCGTCTGCTCGGCGTTGCTGGTTACCGGAAGCATTTTTTCCTACTATCAACGCCGGATCAACGCCGTCAAAGACCAGAAGGAAGAACTTGCGAAACAAGTGTGGGAAAGGACCGGGGAGGTGGTGCAGCAAAAAGAGCGGATCCAGTTGCAATCCGACGTGCTGCAAACGTACGTGGATGAACTCACCCAACAGAAGGAGCAAATCCTGCAGCAGCAAGCGGACCTGGAAACGCACTCGGAGTACCTGCACCAGGTAAACCAGGAACTCACCCTCCAGCGGGCGGAAATCCTGAGCCAGCGGGCAGAAGCCGAGGAAGCGCGGCAGGAAGCCGAGCGGGCCAACCGGGCCAAAAGCACCTTTCTGGCCACCATGAGCCACGAAATCCGCACGCCGATGAACGGCGTGATCGGCATGACTTCCCTGCTGGCCGAAACCTCGCTCAACCGGGAACAGCTGGAATACACCGACACCATCCGCAATTGCGGGGAGAGCCTGCTGGCCGTCATCAACGACATCCTGGACTTCTCCAAGATCGAGTCGGGCAAAATGACGCTGGAAGAGCGCGATTTCGACCTCCGGACTTGCATCGAGGAGGTGCTTGACGTGTTTGCCGGCAAAGCCGCCCAAGTCGGCCTCGACCTGGTCTACCAGATGGATGATCAGGTGCCCTCCCAGATCGTGGGCGATGACCTTCGGCTGCGGCAGGTGCTGATTAACCTGGTGGGGAACGCCGTCAAGTTCACCCAGCAGGGGGAAGTCTTCGTGGGGGTGCACCGGCGATCGGCCGGACCGGGTGAAGAACTGGAATTGGGTTTGGAGGTACGCGACACCGGCATTGGCATTGCCCCCGATCAGATCACCGGCTTGTTCAAGGCTTTTTCCCAGGTGGATTCCTCTACCACCCGCAAGTACGGGGGCACGGGGCTGGGCTTGGTCATCAGTGAAAAGCTGGTGGAAATGATGGGGGGCCGCATTGGCGTCACCAGCCAGTTGGGCAGGGGCACTTGCTTTGCCTTCACCATCCGGACCCGGGCCGGTACGCCGGTGCTCCCGACCGCGCCCTACCCACTGGACGGCCTGGCGGGGAAGCGGGTGCTGGTGGTAGACGACAACGCCACCAACCGCCGCATCCTCTACCACCAGTTGGCGCAGTGGAAACTGGCACCGACGCTGGCGACCTCCGGCCGGGAGGCACTGGAGATTTTATCGCGGCCCTCCCCGGGCTTCGAACTGGTCATTACCGATATGCAGATGCCGGAGATGAACGGCATTCAACTGGCGCAGCGCATCCGAACCCAGGACGCGAGGTTACCGATCATGCTGCTGAGTTCGTTGGGCGATGAACGGCGCAAGCACCATCCGGAACTCTTCGGTTCCGTGCTGACCAAACCAGTCCGTCAGCACGTGCTGCTCAGCCATCTTCTCCGCGAACTCCAGCCGCAAAAAGGGGTAGTGGAGACGGATCCGCAGCCGCGGAAACTGTCGGCGGAGTTTGCACGGCGGTTTCCGCTCCGGATCCTGGTTGCGGAAGACAACCCGGTGAACCAGAAGCTGGCGATGCGGATTCTGAGCAAGCTCGGTTACGAGCCGGAAGTGGTGTCCAACGGGCAGCGCGTACTGGAAGCCGTAAACCGGCAGCACTACGAGTTAATTCTCATGGATGTACAGATGCCGGAGATGGACGGCCTGGAAGCCACGCGGCGATTGCGTCGGGGTTCGGGCGCGCAGCCCGCCATCATCGCCGTGACGGCCAATGCCATGCAGGGCGACCGGGAAGAGTGCCTCCGGGCGGGCATGGATGATTACATCAGCAAGCCCATCCGACTGGAAGAGCTGGTTCAGGTGCTGGAAAAATGGGCCTTGTCGCCCAAAAACCACTAGCGGAGATTCCCGAACAATTTCCTCGTCCGGCGGTTTTACCGGGGCCGGACAACCCCGCGTGCCCGTTTCCGTGAAAGGAGTCAACAAAGCCGATCTGCCCCAGAAAATCTGTCCCGTTTGCCAACGGCCGTTCCGCTGGCGCAAGAAGTGGGAACGGAATTGGGCACTGGTGAAGTACTGCAGCCAACGGTGCGGCCGCCAACGCCGGGAAGCCTCCGCGCAGACCCGCCTCGGCCCGTAACCACCAACCCGAACGACGATGAACCCACCCACCCCGTTGCGTGCCGACGACGTAGACCGGATCGTGGAAATGGCCTGGGAAGACCGCACGCCCTTTGAAGCCATCGAAGCCCAGTTCGGCCTCCGCGTCAACGACGTAATCGACCTGATGCGGCGTCAACTGCTACCGTCCGGCTTTCGCCGGTGGCGCAAGCGCACGAGTGGCCGCGCCACCAAGCACCAACGGTTGCGCGCCACGGAAGTCGAGCGGTTCAAATGCACGCGCCAGCGAACCATCTCCGGTAACCGCATTCCCAAACGCGCCTGAAAATACGCATCGGGCCGCGCCCGGAGAAAAAACACAATCGGGCGGTTCCCTTTGCCGTTGTATAAGGTATTCACCCCCATCAAACGTGTCCCGCGCGGGCGACTCGTTATCGGAATGGCTGTTCCGATAACGGTGATTTTGGTGGGATCTACCCGAAAATTTTCAACGGTGAAGAAAACCCTGATTTTTGCCTTTTTCCTGCTGGGGGCCGCCCCGCGCGGCTACGCCCAGACGCTCGACGCGGAACTGGCCCGGCTGAAAACCAACCTGGCCCTGGTCGTTTATTCGGGCGCGGTGGAGGAACGATCGCTCTGGTCGCCCCGCTCCGATTACGTGGCCTGCCGCGTGATGGGCAAGTGGATCGGGGTATCTTTGCACAACCTGGCGCTCACCCCGGACCGGTGGCACGGAAAACGGGTCGGCTTATTGAAAAGCAGCGCGGCTCCGCACGAATTGAGTGCCGACGAGCTGAGCCTTTTCCGGGCGGCCTCCGAGGTACAACCGATCCTGATCCGCACCCGGGCGGGCACCCGGTACGCCCTGCAACCCGAAGGGGAAGGATCGGTGCTGGTCGCTACGCGGGCCGACGGGCAGATCCGCCGGTTGTGGTCCTCGGGCGGCGAGCCGTGCTACAGCCTGAGCCTATCGCCCGACGAGAAATACCTGGCCTGCCTCGGCGAACGAAGCGGCCTGTTGCTGACCAAGATTGAATAGAGTATGAAGTATGAATGCATAATTGAAATGTGATACACAACCCGATTCGATTCGTAATTCTTCATGCGCCTCAACAAGATTCACCACGTCGCCATCATTTGCTCCGACTACCCGACCTCGAAAGCGTTTTACGTGGGTACGCTGGGCCTGGAAGTGGTGCAGGAAACCTACCGCGCCGCCCGCGATTCTTACAAGCTGGACCTGTCCGTGGGCGGGCAGTACCAGATCGAACTGTTCTCTTTCCCCAACGTACCCCCGCGGCCCAGCCGCCCCGAAGCGCGGGGACTGCGCCACCTGTCTTTTGAGGTGGAAGACGTGGCGGAGACGGCCGCCGAGTTAAACCGGCGGGGCGTGGCCACCGAACCCATCCGTACCGACGAGTTGACGGGCCGCAAGTTCACCTTCTTCGCCGACCCCGACGACCTGCCGCTGGAGATTTACGAACGCTGAGCTACCCGCCGACCAGTACCAGCGCGGCTTTTATTCATTCCACCCGCAGGGCATTGGGGCCCACCCGGCACCGTTGTTTTTTGCCGCACCCGGGCCGCCGAAAAACAACTTCGGGCCGGGTTGAGTTATGAGGCAATCCGTCAACGGCGAGGCCAGTAAGCGCAACGCCGCGGATGGACCCTGCCTTGGAACCAGTGGGCCGGTTCAGTTCTAACCGGGGAAACAACGGCGTCCCGTGCAACCGGGAACAAAATCGTCTTCGCATGAGTAAACCTTCCGTTTTGCCCACCTTGACGCTGCTCGAAAGGGCGGCGGTTACGGGCGACCGGTGCGCCGTCCGCGCGGCAGAGTCCGATTACGAGGGGTCTTTTCCGAGTGTCGAATTCGGGTGGATCGCGGAGGCGGACCTGCTGACGGTTCCACTGGCTGATCCCACCCTCCCCGCGCGCGAATTGCTGGAGGTACTGCTGCACATCGGACGGGGCAACCTGGCCGTGGGCCGGTTGTACGAAGGCCACGTGAACGCCCTGCAACTCATCACCCGCTACGGGACGCCCACCCAGCGGAAACGGTGGGCAGCCGACGTGTCCGCTGCCCACCACCTATTCGGGGTCTGGAACACGGAGGCCGGGGACGGCGTGCGCATCGAGCGGCAAGGCGACGGTCGCCTGGTGCTGCGGGGAAGCAAGACCTTCTGCTCCGGCGGCACCCACGTGA
>JACMKY010000152.1 GCA_014379925.1 Cytophagales bacterium
ACCTTTGATCGGCACAACGCGAATTACGAAGCCATCCGTCGCATCACCACCAACGTGGTTTCCAACGACTTCTTCGGGACGACGGCCACTACTTCCCTGAATCTGGCAACGACCATTCAGCAGCATTTTCCCGCCAAGTTCCGTACCATTGCCCGGTACATTCCTTACGGAGCCAACCCCAAAATCATCCACGAAAACAAGATCCACCGGATCGAGCATCTCTACCTGGCCGATCAGGCAGTGTTCGATATCTTTTCCTACCGATTCATCGAAGGGAATGCCGCCGGGGCCTTGACGGGAGCCAATCAAGCGATTTTGACGGAGCGTACAGCAGAACGGATTTTTGGGTCGGTTCCGGCCTTCGGAAAAACCATCGCCATTGACGACGTCCGTTACGAGATTACGGGCATCATCGAAAATTTGCCATCGAATTCGGATCTGCCCGTCAATGGATTGCTCTCCATAAATTCCAAGATGCGAGGCGACTGGACGGATTGGAAAGCCTACACGTACACGCTGCTGGACTCAAAAACCGAATCTTCGGAATTAACGGATGTCCTCCGGCAAGTGAACGACAAATACGTTCTTCCCTACCTCAAGGAATCCAACGCCGACGTTCAAACCAACTTCGAAGTTCAGACGCTCAAGGATATCCATTTTACCAACGATCTGCACAACGACACCCCGAAAGGGAATCGGACGTACGTCTACTTCCTTTCGGTTGTCGGCATGCTGCTGCTCCTGATTGCTTGTTTCAATTACGTCAACCTGTCCGTAGCGCGCTCTTTGGAAAGGGGCGTGGAAGTGGGCGTCCGCAAAGTATTTGGCGCCCACAAAGCCCAGCTGGTTCGGCAATGCATGGTGGAGTCGTTGATGATGACCGGCTTCGCCTTGGTTATCGCAGTAGGGTTGTTAACGGTTCTCGTGCCTTTGCTCAATGGCTTCACCAACCAGCGCATTGCTGTTTTTTCCTTGCTGCGTTGGGAAATGCTCGCGGTAGTTCTCGGCTTGCTGGGGTTGGTAGGTATTTTGTCCGCCATCTACCCGGCTCTCTACCTCGCTTCATTTGATCCGGGTAAAATTCTGAAAGGCAAGCTGGCTTTTTCCGGCCGCGGTTCCCTCAAAAACACCCTGGTGGTCATTCAGTTCGCCGTGTCGATTGGAATGATGATCGGTACTCGTCTGGTATCCGACCAATTAAATTATTTAAAGGACAAGGATATCGGCTTTGGGCGGAAAAATGTTGTCATTCTCAAGCTTCCCGAAGACGTTCCTTACCGCCGGGTTACTGTCTTGAAGAACGAACTTGAACACCTCGGTTCCGTAGAGAAAGTGTCCATAGTGGGTTTTGGCTCCAAGCCCGGAAGTGGGGACACTGAAAAAGAGTTCTTCCTGGTCGAACAGAATAACCGTCGGGTAAAGAAAACCATCAACTGTATATTTGTGGACGAGAACTTCCTGGATGTTCTGAAGATCCGACTGACCGAAGGTACTGCATTTACCGAGAAAAATATCTCCAGTGGGTCGTTCATCGTCAACGAAACATTCGTAAAACGGATGGGCTGGAAAAATCCCATCGGAAAAAAGATTGGGTGGCGGGAAGAAGGAGAAGTAATCGGCGTGGTAAAGGATTACCATTACCAATCCCTTTATAACAAAATTGAACCCTTGGTTCTGATTGGGTATTCGCCCATCAGCAAAGAGATGCTGGTCAGGATCAACCACCCCAGGGGTATTGCATTGATACAAGAAAAGTGGAACGGAATAATGAATGGGGAAGTTTTTGATTTCTCCTTCCTGGACGAAAACTTGGATTTGCAGTACCGCAATGACGAAAAAATGCTGAACCTATTTGCTTGGTTCAGCTTGATGACTTCCCTGCTGGCGTTCATTGGAATTTTCGCTTTATCCTATCTCCAGGTTCAACAAAGAACGAAAGAGATCGGAATCAGAAAAGTACTGGGAGCCAGCACGGCGGATCTCCTCTATTTATTTACCAAAAAAATACTGGTTTCCGTACTCATCGCCTTTTTGATTGCCACGCCACTGGCTGCCTGTCTGGTGAATACGTGGAGCCAAAATTTTGTGTACCGAAAAGAAATCAGTTCTTGGGTGTTTGCGTTTTCGGGATGCCTGATGCTGCTTCTGGCATTGGCTGCGTCCGGCAGTAGCGTGTTCAGGGCCGCAAATCGCAATCCGGCAAAGGCGCTGCGCAACGAATGAGTTGACGGTTCAATAAGGGTGAGAAGCACGTACGGAGTGCCAGTTGAATGATGTAGGCAAGTTGTTTGGAGCGGAATTGACAAAAACTTCCTGCCACTTTCTACACTCGGGGATTGCTTACAGCAAGTTGAACTGAGTGAAATGGTGTCGGAAGTGTTTGGCGTGAAAGACGAGCCACTCCTGGAATTGCAAGTCTCCCAGGAAGGGGGAGAAGGAGACCGCGCCCGGTTTGGCGGCGTAGATACGGAAGAACGTCGGCAGGCTCCCCAGCAGTTTCTGCTTGGCAGTTTCCAGGTCCGGATTGGTATAGGCGGGCAGGCCGAATTGAAAGGCGGGGTTTTGCAGGTTGCGCGGCAGATCGGCTGCGTTGTAGAGAAGACTCTGCTTGGTCTGCAGTTGCTGAGAAGTGGGCGTCTGGGGTGGCTTAGAGGAAAGAATGGTGGAAACCAGCACCGTACTAGTCAGGTGCTCGACCATATGCTGGGCCGTCATTTTTCCCCAAGCTGGTTGGTGGACAGACTTTATTTTCTGAAGGGCTTGCGGTACGCGGGTTTGCAGGAAAGCGACGACTTGTTCTTGGTTGGTGTGCTCAAACAGGTTCATACCGTTGTTTTAGGCAAAGGTAGCCTCCCACCTTCGGGTAAAGCGCTTCCGACGGGTTGGGAAAGTACGCGGGTGCCGAACCAATTCAATTGGAATCGCTCATTCGTTGAATTACTACCAGGACTTAAAAGAATGTAACCGTCACCGCTTCTCCCTTCTTCTACGGCCACCCCATTTTCCGGAGCACGGCGGCCAGGTCTTCGGGGGTGTCGATGCCCGCGCTTTCGTATTCCGTAAAGGCTACCCGGATGCGGTAGCCGTTCTCCAGCCACCGCAACTGCTCCAGCGATTCCGCCTTTTCCAGCCCCGAAGGAGGGAGTTGCGTAATCCGGGCCAGGATGTCGGTGCGGTAGGCGTAGATACCCACGTGTTGGTAGTAAGGGTGTTGTTCCAACCACCGCGTCGGGTCCACTCCCCGCAAAAAAGGAAGGGCCTGGCGACTGAAGTACATGGCTTCGCCCGCCTGGTTGAGCACCACCTTGGCCGTGTGGGGACTGAAAAGGGCTTCCTCATCCGCAAAGCGCTTCACCAGCGTAGCCAGTTCAGTTGATCCGTTCAGGCAACCCGCCAGGATGTCTACCTGCTCGGGCCGGATGAACGGCTCGTCACCCTGGATGTTGATCACGTAGTCGAAGTCGCCTCCCCGCTGCTGCTGGGCTTCAAAACAACGGTCGGTGCCGCTGGGGTGGTGCTCGGAGGTCATCACCACTTTTCCCCCGAACCCGGCCACGTGGTCGTAGATGAGCGGGTGATCGGTGGCCACCAGCACTTCCGACAGCGAGGCGGCTTGCGTCACCTGCTCGTACACGCGGCGGATCATGCTCTTGCCCGCAATGTCGGCCAGGGCCTTGGCCGGGAAGCGGGTCGAGGCGTACCGGGCCGGAATAATGCCAAGGAGGTTCATAGCAGTAACCCAAACATTTTAGTAGGACGAACATCTTGTTCGGCCATTATTCAGTGGGCTGAACGCCTTGCTCGGCCATCATACATCGTATACCCAAGGTGTTCGCCCTGTACGACAAGCAGATACGGGTCAATGTCGTGCCCGAATTTTCGCTTGCGAACGCGGTCCCGTAATCGGCGACGGCCGCCCAAGGATTGATCACGGTAACCCGCTCTACATGATCATCGCTGGGATGTCGGGTCGCCAGCGGAAGGCGGTGGGGCCGAGGGCGCGTTGCGTGGCCAGGATGCCGTTGAGGTGGTCGTATTCGTGCTGAAGCAGTTCCGAAAGATCGCCTTCCAAAGCCATCGTTTGTTCTCGCCAGTCCAGGTCGCGGAACGTGATCCGGCAGTGGCGGTGCCGCCGGACGTGCACCAGCAGGTTAGGAAAGCACATGCAATCGTCCCACAGTTCCATCGTTTCCTCGCTTTCGTGGGTAATGACCGGGTTGATGAACACCACGGGTTGGTCGATGTGAAGGTACACCAGTCTTTTCATCACCCCGATCTGGGGGGCGGCAATGGCCCGGCCCGCGAGGTATTTCTTGCGAAAGGCCATCAGCACCCCGTGCAGGTCGGCCACCACGGACTTCATCCCGTCCAGCTCCGCTTCCGTCACGGGTTCCGAGGTTTGGTAGAGCCGGGGGTTGCCCAGCAGCAGGAGTTTGTTCAGGTAGTTAGCCATCCGGGATTGGGTTTTGAGTCAATATTACGATCAATTGGGCGAATACTGTTTATCCCCCAGCCTGCAGGTCGGAACAATTAACCCTTCTCGCTTGCTTGAGTAGTTGATTGGTCAGGCATTGCCCTGCTTAAGACTGGTGGCTTACGGCTTATTTTCGCTGAGCTTGGCGAGTTTTGGACTGGCAGCCAGGAAGTTGCCAACGATTGGTCAGGTAAGCCCGGGCACTGGCCGTTAGGGAAATAAATCCGGGCGGTCCGCTAAACGGCCGACGCCGGGTAGGGTAGGAAATTCAATCGATTCTTGTAACTTTCCGCTTCACCCGCCCTGCCCGCCCGGTTATGCAACAGGCTGTTCACTCTCCCCCGCTCACCTCCCGGTTCCGGTTCGTTTGGATCCTCGATTCCCGCCGCGACTGGTTGTTCTACCTCGGTGCTGCGCTGGCGGGCTGGTTGTACCTGGCCCTGATCTGGTACGCCATCCGCACACTCGAACACCCTCTGACCGATCCGTTCGGTACCCTTCGCCTGGGGGGCGTCACCGTTCCATTGTCGTTGCAACTGCTGGTGGTGGTCAGTTGGGGATTCATTTTCGACGCGCCGCACGTGTGGGCAACCCTGGGCCGCACCCTCTTCGATCCCGACGAGTGGCGGGTGCGTCGCCGCGAAATCCTCTTCTCCTTCGTGTGGTTTGCGGTGGGACCCTTGCTGATCCTGCTGCCCTACCTGATCGGCGACCTGACGGCACTGTTTGGCTACTACCTGCCCGCTGGCAGCTTCGCCGTTTCGGCCATCGGGTTCTTCACCTTCTTCCGGCTCTGGGCGTACTACCACGTGGTGCGCCAGCACTGGGGCTTCTTCAACCTTTACAAACGCAAGGCCAATGACCAGGGGCACAACCGGCTCGACTACTGGTTTTTCAACCTCGCGTTCTACCTGCCGATGCTGCTCTTTCTGACGGGTGATTTCTACACCCGCACGCCCGGTTTTCCCAACCTGGGCCTGCACACCCCGTTGGTGGCGGGCTTGAGCCTGGCTTCGATGCTGTACCCGGTCCTGCTGACGGCTTTCATGGGCATCCTGGCCGCATACGCGGGACATCAGGTATACTTGTTTCGGCGGGGTGAACCACTCAATGCCAACAAGCTCCTCTACCTGTTGCTGCTCATCCCCCTGCATTTCCTGGCGTTCGGCCATCCGATCACGGTGCTTTTTGTGGTGCCGCTCGTTACGATCGGACACAATATCCAGTACCATTGCATCGTGTATTCCTACGCCCGCAACAAGTACGGCCGGGACACCGACGGGCAATACCGCTGGAGCCGGCTGTTGTTCAAGAACTTTGCGGTCTACGCGCTGGTGGGATTCGCCTTCACCTTCGCCCTTTACCGGGGACCCTGGGTGAATTGGATAAGGAACACCACGGGCCTGAAGCTCGACGAAGTACTGTTCAATTCGGTGGGCATGATGGCGGGCATCCAAGACCCGGCCGCCCTGGGCCTCGGCCAACAGGTGTTCGCGGCGTTCATCGTCGGTTTTGCCCTGCAACACTACTACCTCGATTCCAAAATCTGGCGGGTGAGCAAAGACCAGCAGGTGCGGCAAAACCTGAAGGTGTGAGGGGAAGACGGGATTAGCCGTTTTTCCGGGTGGTTGCGGCAGTCGAAGGTAAGTGAGTATTCACCAATTCTATTTTCCTGTACAAAATGAAAAAAAGCGGTTTTATCGTTTTCCTGCTGGGCTTGGGGGCCCTCCGGGCGTCGGCGCAAGTTCCGTTTCCAGTGGAGGAAGGTACCCGTAAAATCACTTACACCGAAGTGGTAACCATCGACAAGGTGAAGAAGGGAGAGTTGCTCAAACGGGCGCAAAGCTGGGCGGCGGGCGGCCAGTACGCACCGGCGAAGCAGCAAGTGGCCGACCAGTACCAGTGCCGGGGTCAGGTTAAGGTCAGCTACCCGAGCATTACGGCGGGAAAAACGGACAAGGGCCTGGTCACCTATTCGGCAGCGGTCTACTGCAAGGACGGCAAGTACAAGTACGTGCTGACTGATTTCTCCCACCAGGGCCTCGACGGGCGGGGCGACGGTGGAGCGCTGGAAAACAGCACGCCGGCCTGCGGAAAGTTCATTCTGAGCTTGGCAAGCTGGAACAAGATCAAGGAGCAGACGCACGCGGAGGCGGAAAATGCCGTGGCCAGCCTGAAAGCAGCCCTGGAAAAGGGGCCCGCCCCGCCTGCCAAGAAACCAACTGATTTTTAACCGGCCCGGTTCGGCCCGACCGGTTTACAAAACCAGTCGGGTCTCACTTGCCTGCCTTACTGGTGGGCGTTAAGCGCATAAATCACTAACAATCAATGAGGAGATTGCATTTATACCTTTGTCCGGCCGATGAATTATGGCTAATCAACTCCGCAACCCGGTGGTTCATCTTGATGACAAAATTGACAAAGAGAATTACCCCATTACATCATCTTTGCGTTGAACCAACAACGTCCATCAATGATTGAACGCGGGGGCCGCCCATCTGACCAGTGTAATCCGCGTTCAATCATTGAATCACCCAATCAGCGCCATCAGCGGTCAATGAAGCCAATTTTCCCTACCCTCCTGCTCATGTCCGTCCTCTCGTGGTTGTCGGCCTGCCGGAAGGAAGGTTCGGAACCCAAAGCGCCCGTCGAAACCTACTCCGCCGACACGCTGCGGGGCCGGCAACAGGTTTCCATTGTCCACGTGCCCGTGGAAATTCCGATGGTGGAAATCGAGCGGCAGATCAACGGCCAGTTGAAAGACTTGCTCTACGAGGACAACGACCCCAACAACAACGGCGGCGATAACCTGGAGATCAAGGTCTGGAAAAAGCCGGGCCTGCGGTTGGAAGCGCAGGGCGACGTGTTCAACATCGCCCTGCCCTTGAAAATCTGGGCGAAGGCGGGCTTCAAATTCGAGCAGTTCGGCATCAAGCTGCAGGATTCGCGGGAAACCGATTTTGAAGTAAACGTGCGGTTTTCGACCCGGATCGCCCTGGGCAGCGACTGGAAGGTGAGCACCGTTACCTCGGCCAACGGCTTCGACTGGGTGACCAAGCCCACGCTGCGCCTGGGTCCCATTGAGGTGCCGCTCGCCTCCATCCTGGGCAAGATCATCGACCAGCAACAGAAACAACTGACGGGGTTGCTGGACCGCGAGGTAAGCGAGAAGGTGGACCTCAAGCCCTTCGTGCAACGGGCCTGGACGTGGATGCAGAACCCCCTGCCAATTTCTCAACCCTACGACACCTGGCTGAAGATCACGCCGACCGAAGTGCTGATGACCCCGCTCACCGGAACGGGCGACCGCGTTCGCGCTTCACTGGGCATCAAGGCGATGACCCAAACCTTCGTCGGAGAGAAGCCCGCCGGGGCGGTCCCTTCCCCGGTGCCCAACCTGACGCTGGTGACGGCGGTGCCCGACGATTTCCGGATCGGCCTGAGCGGCGAGGTGTCGCACCAGTACGCCGCCCAGGTGGCCGCCCGGCAGTTCGTGGGGCAGCAGTATTCGTTCCGGAACGGAAAGTACCGCGTGGAAATCACCGCCATTGACCTCTACGGGAGCGGCGAAAACCTGGTGATCAAAGCCGGATTGAAAGGAAGCGTAAACGGCAACGTCTACCTGAAAGGCAAGCCCACCTACGATGCGGCCAGCCAAACGCTCTTCCTGCGGAACCTGGACTACGACCTCGATACCCGGAACCAGCTGCTCCGGACGGCCAACTGGTTCATGCAAGGCCGCTTCACGCGGATGATGCAGGACAGTTTCCGGATTCCGGTGGGTGCCCAGATTGAAGAAGCCAAAAAAACCATCCAGGCCGGGCTCACCAACAACCGCGTCGCCAAGGGCATCGTGCTCAACGGTCGGCTGGAGGAGCTCACGCCCGACCACGTCTTCATCACGCCCACTTCGATCGTGGCCGTTGTGCTCGCCAAAGGCCGCGTCGACGTGAAGATCGATGGCCTGTAGGAAGGACCGACTGCTTGATTGCGGGGAGCCACCCCGCGGATTCAGCCGGCAGAACGAATGCTGGCGGGAGGCCGCTACCGGAGCGTTTTGATCACTTTCGCGTCTACCCAGTAGATGTCCCCGTCCCGGGAAAAAAACAGGTATTTTCCGTCGGCCGACACGAACGGGCAAAATTCGTACCCGGTGGTATTGACGGCATTTCCCATATTTTTTGCCTCCTGCCACTGTCCTCTCCCGTCCTTGAAACTGACGAACAAATCGCCTTGTCCGTGGCCGTCGGGTCTTTCGGCGCAGTAGATGATGTATTGCTCATCGGGAGCGATAAACACATCGGCTTCGTAGTGTTGGGTGTTGATGGCAGCACTCAGCTTGCTGGCCGTTTGAAAGGTACCATTCGCAAATTGAGCCGCGTAAATGTCGAAGTTCTTGGCAGTCGCCTCGTCGGTTCCGGTATTGGAGGAAAAATACAGGGTTCCCCCTTTGGTAAAGGAAACGTAGTATTCATTTTTGTTCGAATTGATTGAACTTCCGGCGTTGATCGGATCGGACCAGCCGTTTTCTTGTCGCTTCACGTACCAGATGTCAATGTCTTTTTTGGGTCCTTTTCCGTCCAAGGCCCGGTCCGAAATAAAAAACAGCTTTTTCTCATCGGGAGACAAGAACGGATCATTGTAGCCGTACTGGTCACTGAAGGGCAGTTTTACCGGTTCGGTCCATTGGTTGTTCTCAAACTTGACCAGCCGGATGTGGGGTTTTCGATCTACCTCCACGGCGTAGTAAAATTCCTTTCCGTCGCGGGATAAAACGGAGCCGAATTCGTACTGGTTTTTTTTCGAAACGATTTCCGGCGCAAATATTTTCGGAATCAACCCGGGAGGGGCTTGTTTCAGGTATTGAAACGATGCTGGCTGGATGCTTTGTCCCAGGGTGGCCTCCCAAGCAGAAAACAGCAGGGCGCCCAGCA
>JACMKY010000153.1 GCA_014379925.1 Cytophagales bacterium
CTCGAAAAACAACTGCTGGACGCTTACTGCCGGTAAGGCTCCGGCGGAAAGTCATCCGGGCTACCCTCGTCTCCTCACTGCCATCCACTCAAAAAAAGTTGGCTGCCGACCGAAGCGGTCCGTCGCACAGTCGGTACTACAACCTGAGTGCTCACTGCCCATAGTCGCTCGGCGACTGGTTTTTACGGGTTGGCTCCCAGCGCTTGGTTCGCATTTAGGAACACAAAAATCGGATAACCAGCTGCTTACCGGCATAACGGCCGGTACAATGAGCAATCGGGTGCCATGGCTGTTTTTTCAGTAGTCCGGTAATCTGATTCTCTTTCCGCAACATAACCCAAAAACTTCAACAACCAGGGTTACCGCGTAACGGGTACGCGGTAACCCTGGTTGTTGGGGTAGAATTGCCACTCAAAGTGCTTTAAACCAATGCAATAAGTAACCCAAAAACCTGCCTGGGTTCATCCACTCAGCCGCGTTTCCAGATGGCTAGCACGGTCAACGCAAAAGAGCCCATCATGCAGAACGACCGGATCCAAAAGGCACCTACCACCTTTTGCTTCACGACTTGAACATTGTCCGGAAGTTAGTTCAGATCCCAGCTTTGGATCAAACGGTTGAGGGGATGGTTGAAATTGAAGATAACGAATAGATCGGCAGTGAGAACCACCAAGGCGGCAAACATCAGCCCGCAGGAGATAAAATTATTTTGAAAATAGAGCAAGGCGGTACTGCCTACCAGGCACAGCAGGAGCAGAGGACCAAAAAACTTCATTCGGGCGGCCATGTAAAAATCCGTGTGCTGCCAGTACTCGGCAAAGGTGGCAGCGGACATTTTTTGAATCGCCGGATTTCCTCCCAGCACCACAAAAAAACCGGTACCTCCGTAAAAGCCAGCCAACAGCACGGTGATGAACAGGAGCGTACTGCTCGCGTTGAACGTTTTGATACTTGAATCCATAACCATTGTTTTAGTTGGTGAGGCAGCAAATGTCCGATCGCCTCCGGAAGCGGACAATAGTACATTTGTACCATTTTGAATCAGGCGGGGTGGTATACCGGGGTCGTCGCATTATTCATCGTCCGATCCGACTCCTGCCCATTCCGTTACTCAGGAACGCGGTTTCCCGTGGGTGGCGCACCGGTCGGCGGAAAGATGGACAACGTTGAATTATTGCAACCTTCGGAAATACGCCTCTCCCAACCGATTGCGCTGGCTTCGTAGCTGGGTAGGGGCGGGAGTTGCCGGGGGCAGGAGTTGCCAAAGGGCTTTTTCCACCGTAGCCAGGCACCCGGGGCACGGTTGCCGGGCCGGGTTTTCGTTGATCAGCTTTCGCAGGTCACGCAGGGCCGCCAGGTATTGACCGGGTGTACGGAGCGCTTCCCGGGCCAGTTCTTGCCCGGCTTTCTCCAGCAGCGCCGCGTCTTCGGGTTGGTAAACAGCGGATTCGCGTTGCCTGGCAATCCACCGCAGGGCCTGGCGCGTGGCCGGGAAGGTCGCCTCCCGTTTCCGGTCTTCCCGGTTGCGCACGGCCTGCACTTTGGACAAATCGCCCTTCAGCCGCCGTTCGCCCGGCTTGATCGGGGGCGGATCGAAGCCGGTTTTTTTCACGTAGGCGCGCGAACTCTGCTGGACTTCCTTCAGCAGTTTCAGGGCTCGGTATTCAAAAGGCAGGGCAGCTCTGGGCTGGTGGGTGCGGAGACGGAGTTCGGCTTCCCACATCTGCGCCAGCGAAGCCTTGAGTGTTGCCTTTACCGCCGGTTCCAGGTACGTAGCGCCTTCTTCCGAATCGTGCCGGTGACTGTAAGGGGCCACCACGTCGGCGGCATTTCCCCCCAACGCCGGCGATGGGCGGCTTCGGGTCGCCCCGTGGTCGTGCCCGTCGTGTTCATCGTGTCCTTCGGCCAGTTCTTCCTGGCCCGCGATTTCTCCCACGCCCGACTCGGCTTCTTCGCCGAGAAACTTACCGTAGCGGAGCCGCAGGAGCCGCTGGTCCATCCCGATGGCATTGGCCCGGTCACCGGCTTCTTCTTTGGTGAGAACGCGCTGCTCTTTCAGGAGATTTTCCGTGTCGATGATGATTTGCCGCTGACTGCGGAAGTATTCCGGCATCGGATTGACGCCCGCGGTGAGGTCATTGCCGTTTGCCACCGTTGTTGTATCTGCCATCCGCACGAAGTACGTTTCCGAGCGGGCGTATCCCCGGTGGTTGTCCCAGGTTTGCAGGTAGAAATACAATTCGTCGCCCCAGGTCATTCCCAGTCCGATCGGGTCGAGCGTTTCCCGCAGGACGTAGCGGGTTTTCCGTTCCCGGAAATCGGCGTGGAGCGGGATGGTTTCTTCCCGGAATTTCACTGCCTCGCCCGACCCCATCACCACGGTGGCAACGAGCCGGGCGTCGCGGATGCCGTAATCGTCGCTCAGCGTGGCCCGCAGCCCAACGCGACGCGGGTCGGCGGACGGATCACCGAACGCGATTTCGACGTAGGGCTCCGGCGTGCGCACCTGAATTTCCGGCGGCGCGTCGGGAATGATCTCCAGGGCGTAGAGGTCGGATTTCCGGTGGTCTACTTCCAGGTGATAAAAGCCGGATTCGGCGAAGGACTGCTCCCAGGCGAAAACGCCGGACGGAGGGTTACCGGTCCGGAGCACCCGGCGGGTATGGTCGTTGAGCACCCAAGCGATTGAATCGACGGGTTGGCTGGTGGTGATCTTCCACCGGATGCGCGATTCCTGCGGGACTTTCAAGTCGGGATGGCTGGCAAAGTAGGATTTTTGACGCGTGTAAGCGGGGGGTACCACTTCGATTTCCATTCGTTGCACCCGCGGCAGCGGGCGCTGCCCGCCGCCGATCGCGTGGGCGGCATTGGGACGAAAACTGGTTCCGCCGGCGGCCGGACCGGAACTACCCACGGGCGCGAAACCGACGGCCAATGCGGCCAGCAGACAAACCAGCGGCAGCCACCCGACTCGACGCAGCGAAACGGGAACCAATTGTCCGGAACGGCGGGAATTGGTTCCCAACGTGGCCAGTGCGGTCCGCACGCGCCCCACTTGCAGGTGTTCCAGGCGGGTGAGTTGTTCGGTGGGTTTAAGCAACAGGCCGCAACTCTGCTCCAGTTCCGGTCGGCTGCGATCCAGGTGCAGGGCCACGTCGGCCAGGCTGGTTTGCCGTATCCGGGTACTGCTCACCAGCAAGGCCCACCCGGCGACCGCAACCGCCAAGCCAATTGCGGCGGCCAGTGGCTCGGAGGCCGAGCATCTGTGGGCGATCGTGGTCGCCAGCACCCCTCCTCCCAACGACTGTGCCCCGCAGACCAACGCCTTACGAACCACGTACGCCCGGCGAATCCGCTCCAGAAAGGTGATGACTTGCGTTGGATTCATGGGTGATAAACGGGTGGGGTGACGAGAATGGAATGAAGATTGATTACTGACCCCCGTCTTTCTACCGGCAGTGTTTCTTCAGAAAATCGCCCGCCCGCTTTTCGCCCATTTCCTGCGCTTTCCTCACCTCCTGACAAGCCGTACCGGCATCGCCGGAGTCGAGGTAAGCCTGGCCCCGTTCGTAATAGGCCGAGGCATCGGAGGCGTTGAGTTCGATCACCTTGGTGTAGTCCGCAATGGCTCCCGGGTAATCTTTCAGGTTGGCCCGGGCCGACGCCCGGTTGTGGTACAGGGCTTCCTCGCGGGGATTGATTGCCAGCGCTTTGTCGTAGTCCCGGGCCGCCTGGTCGAACTGGCCCAGCCGGAAATGGGCGGAGGCCCGGCGGGCGTAACCCGACCCGTCCGTTGAATTGGTATCCAGAATGGTGGTGTAATCCGCGATGGCCCCGGGGTAGTCGCCGTTTTCGAACCGGGCATCCGCCCGCACGGCCAAAGCGGGGGTATTTTTTTTGTTTCGTTCGATGACCGTGGTGAGGTCGCGAACGGCGGCTTTGTGATTCCCCGACTTGTAATACGCCAGCCCCCGGTAGTAAAGGGCCGGTTCGTCGCCCGGGTTGTTTCTGAGCACGGAGGAATAGTCTTGAATCGCGCCGCGGTAATCTTCCAGGTTGAGCCGGGCGGTGGCACGGTTGTACAGAAGATCGCTGTTGTAAGGCATCAGACCAGTTGCCCGGTCGTAATCGCGGATGGCTCCCGCGAAGTCTTTCAGGTTGGCTCGGGCAATGCCCCGGTTGAGGTACGCGTCGCCGTTGTAGGGAACCAGCCGGATCAGTTCCGAATAGTCTTTGACGGCCCCCTCAAAATCGCCGAGGTTGGTCTTGGCCAGGGCGCGGAAGAAATAGGATTCGGCGTCTTTCGGATCCAGCGCCAGGGCCCGGTCGTGGTCTTGGATGGCCCCGGTAAAATCACCCAGCCGTCCCTTGGTGATCGACATTTTCCGGTATACCTCCGCGTACTTGGGATCGAGCCCAACGGCCTTTTCAAAGTCGGCCAACGCGCCTTGGTCGTCCTTGAGTGCCGTCTTGACAATGCCCCGGTTGCCGTAGGCTGTGGCCAGGCGGGGCAACAACTCAATGGCCTTGTCCAGGTCGCTCAGGGCACCTTTGTACTCTTCCAGGTAGCTTCGGGTAATGCCCCGGTTGAAGTAGCCCATTCCGTAAGCCGGATTCACCGCCAGGGCTTTGTTGAAATCCCTCAGCGCACCCTGGTAGTCGCGCAGCTTGAACTTGGCAACGCCCCGGCTACCGTAGGCTTCGGTGTAATTGGGCTTCAGTTCAATGGCCTGGCTGTAAGATTGAACGGCATCGAAGTAATTTTCGGCGTCAACCCGCGCGGTACCCCTTCGGAAGTACTCCTCCGCGCTTTGGGCCGAAGCCGGTTTGGGGGCGAAACCGATGCCCAGCAGGCACCCAAGGCAAGTCACCAGAATCGTTTTCATCGCGTTAGTCGAGCACGGGCGAAGGGGAAGTCCGCGCCGTTTTTTCGGTACGGAAATAGGATACGGTTTTACGTTGCTGCGAAAATAACCTTTCTGCGCCAAACAACACCAAAACCAGCCAACCCAATTCCACCCGCAGGTCGGTGCGGCGTACCGGCGGAACGGTTGGTGGGCGTTCCCCGGTTCGGCGGGGTTGCAGCTGGGCATCGTCCAGCACCCGGGCGTCGCGGGCGTCGGGTCCGGGCGCCGGCATCAGCAGCCTGCCCAGCACCAACGGGAAATCCGGGCTTTCCGGCAAGCCATTCCAGTGCGGGTGAAAGCGGCTCGCAAAGGAATAAACGACCCCCTTGCCTTCCGGTTCGAACCCCAGGACCGTCCGCCCGAAACTGTCTTCCCACCCCCCCGTGGCGGCGGCAGGGAACGGAAGTCCCCGCCCCAACGGAATCGGCTGGTCAAGGCCCGGAATAAACAATTGATTCGGAAAACTTCTCCCGGCCATTCCGGAAAGAGCGGACGCGGCCTCCTGGGTGGGCGTCGGACGGGGAGGAATGACCACGGCCGGGCTGTCTTTCCAGATTCGTAACCCTTCTTTCACCCCGGAGCGTACACCGGGCGGAATGCCGGTATCCGAGAGCCAGAACAACCAGTCGGTCCGCCCGCTGCCGTCCGGGGGCGTCGAAGTAAAAGCCAGCCGCATTTTCCGGCCGGTAAATTCGGCCAGGGTTTCCAACGCGGCCCGCAGGTAGCGCACGTCTTCGCTCCGCGAGGCGTCGGAGAACACCACAATGGACTGTTCCCGCTGTACCCTTACCCGGTTGGTTTCGAAAGCCGGTTTCCCTTTCATTTCCACGAATAAAGCTTTCCCTTCCACCGTGAACAAAAAAGGCGGCCATCCTTGGCGCCGCAGGAGACCCGGTTGCGCTGGCAACCCGAAGCGCAACCGTTCGAAGTGCGCATCCTCCGCCTGGCTGACGCCGACCACCAATTCCAGGCTGTCCGCGTTGGTTACGAAAGCCGCCTGCAGCCAGCGGTTTTCCTCATTCAGGGAGATTCCTACCCACGTGACCGGAAACGCCGCGTCGGGCCGCTCGCCCCGAAAATGGCGGAGTGCGTTGGACGTTACGATCCACGCCTCGGCGGGCGGGCGCGGTTGGCGGACCAACTACGGCACCAACGCCCAGTAATCGGCCGCGTTCGGCCCGCCGCCGGAAGGCAGGGGATCGGCCCATTCCGGTGGCGAAACCGGCGGAAAGTCCGGACCGTAGCGACGCAGTTGAAAGCCCCGCCGCCGCAACGAATCCACCAGACCCCGGACCTTGCTTACCTCCTTGGACCCCAACAGATCCGGGCTGATCAGCACCCACTTGTCGCCCGTCGGTTCGGCTCGGCGCCGCCACTGCGGTTGGGTAAGCAGCAACGCCACGCCCGCTACCAGGGCAATCCGCAACAACAGCAACCACCCATCCCGCGGCCGAAGACGGCGCAACCGTTGACTGGCCGCCGCTTCCAGCCAGCGAATACTGCCCACTTTTACCGTCCGTCCGGGCTTCTTGTTCCACAGGTGGATGGCAATCGGGACCGCGATTCCCGCCAGAGCAGCCAGCCAGAAAGGAGCGAGTAATTGAATCACGGTGAGGAGGTTAGGCGTTTATGAGTAAGAGAGTTGATGAGTGTTGATCACAGGGATGAGGTCGAGCAATGGGTTTCTATTTAGCGAATGCTGGCGGGTCTCAGTAATTATCCACTCCTTACTCATCCACTCCCTTCACAGTCGCAGCCGGTTGGTCAGGAAGAGGCGAAGGGCTGCGTCGAGGGGTTGATCGAGGGTGAGGAGTTGGTAGACCAGTTGTTTCTTCCGCATCTCCTCCCGCGTCGTCCGCAAAAACGCCCGCACCTTTTCCTGGTAGCCTTCCCGCAGCCGGGTGGCCTCCACTTGTACCGTTTGCCCCGTTTCCAAATCTTCGAAGGTGAGGCTGCCTTGGTAAGTGAAGTCCGTTTCGTTCCGCCCCATCAGGTGAAAACAAAGGATCTCATTTTTACGGGCGTTCAACCCACCCAGCAGGGCGCTGATTTCCCGTTCCCGTTCGTACCAATCGCTCACGAACACCGTCAGTTCCTTTTGCCGTTTGCCCGCGAAGAGTTTGCCGGAAACGGCCTGCTCCGGAAACCGGCCCGCTGGCCGCAACCGTTCCAACTGGTGCCAGAAACGTTGCAGGTGCAGGGCATCGTGCCGGGGTGTGAGGTTGACGAGGCGGCCTTCCGGCTCGTCCGTCAGTACGAACAGCCCCACTGCGTCGCCCTGCGTGTGGGCCAGGTACGCCAGCGCGGCCACCAGGAAGCGGGCGTACGCCAGCTTGCTCACCCCGTCGGAACCCCCCTCGCGGTGACCCATGGAAGCACTGGCATCCACCACGAAGCGCACCGCAATGCCCGTATCCACTTCCGCCTCGCGGATGTAGTAACGATCGGAACGCGCAAACATTTTCCAGTCCAGTTGCCGCAGGTCGTCGCCGGGCTGGTAACTCTTGTACTGGCTGAATTCCATTCCCGCCCCCCGCCGCAGGCTTTGGTGGTAGCCCGTCATAAAACCATCCACCACTGTCTTCGCCAGCAGGGGCAAGTTCTGGAGGCTGGCCAGCGTCCGGGGATCGATCAGGCGGTTTTTCACGTTGGTTTCATTTCAGCTTTCCTTCCGGCAGGCGGAGGACTTTCAGTAATTCCGTCACAACCTGGTCGGGGATAATCCCTTCGGCTTCGGCGTTGAAATTGAGCAGCACCCGGTGGCGCAGCACGGGGTAGGCCATGGTCCGCACGTCGTCGGGTGTAACGGCGAAGCGATCCTGCAGCAAGGCGCGGGCCTTGGCCGTCAGCACCAGGGCCTGCCCGGCGCGGGGACCGGCCCCCCAACGCACGAAATTCTTCACGTACGCCACCTCGGTGGCATCCGGCCGGGTGGCCCGCACCAGTTGGGCGATGTACTGCACCAAGTCGGGGTGGATGCTTACTTCCCGCACCAGCCGTTGGAGCCCGGTGATTTCCTCCCCCGTCATGGCGGCTTCCACCCGGGTTTGGCGGTTGCCCGTTGTGTTGGTCAGGATGGCCAGCTCTTCGGCCGCGGTGGGGTAGCCGATCTTGATGTAGAGCAGGAAGCGGTCCAGTTGCGCTTCGGGCAGCGGGTAGGTGCCCGATTGCTCGATGGGGTTTTGCGTGGCCAGGATGAAAAAGGGTCGGGGCAGGGGATGGGTCTTGCCAGCGTAGGTCACCTCGAATTCCTGCATCGCCTCCAGCA
>JACMKY010000154.1 GCA_014379925.1 Cytophagales bacterium
CAGGGAAGCCAGCCAGCCGGCGCCCTCCGCGTCGCTTTCGCGGCCGGCAAAATTCCACATGAAATACCGCCCGTACATGTGCCCCAACTGGTGGCCGAACAGGAAGCGGAGGTTGTCGGCCATGGTGGGTTTCTTGCCCTCGGGCAGGCCCAGAATCTGGCGGTAGGCGTCGGGGTTGCCCCGGTCCTGGCTGTAGATGCGGGGCAGCAGGGTCAGGTGCCGGGGATCGTAGCGGATCGTCCGGTCGTAATCGGCCACCTCGTAGGCATCCTTGCCCTTGACGTAGATCGGCGCGCCCCGCTCCTGGCCCGCGTACGGGGCGGTGAAGTGCGGACCGTACAGCAGCGGGCGGGACGGGTACTGTTTTAAACCAAGGTAATAGACGAGGCTGAGCACGTCGTCGGGCTGGTTTTCGTTGATGGGCGGGTTGTGGTTCGACCGGACGACGGCCAGGGTGTAGGACGAATAGCCGATCAGCACGAAGGCAAAACCCAATAGAGCCGTGTTGAGCCAAACCTTTCGTTGCCGGATGGAATGCCGAATGCCGTATACCAACGCTGCCAGGAAAAGTACCGCGAAGACCCCGATGCCCGACCCGAATGGCATCCCCAGGGTGTTGACCGCCACCAGTTCGAACTCGCCCGCCACCGTGGGCAGCACAATCCGGACGCCCAGCATCACCCCGAAGATGAGACACCCGCCAATGGCCAGCGCGAGCAGGCCACCGCCAAACGTGGGTCGTCGGTACTGCTTGAAGTAGAAAAGGAGCGCCAACGCCGGCACGGTGACCAGGTTGAGCAGGTGCACTCCGATGGACAAGCCCATCACGTAGGCGATGAGGATGAGCCAGCGTCCGGCCGCGTTCGGGTCTTCGAGGCGTTCCCAACGGAGAGCCGCCCACACCACGAAGGCCGTAAACAACGACGACATGGCGTAGACCTCCGCCTCGGTGGCCGAGAACCAGAACGAGTCGGAAAACGCGTAGGACAGCGCCCCCACCACCCCGGCCCCCAGCAGCCCGACCGTTTGCGCGGCCGTGGGTGGGTTCCCCGACGCGCCCGTCATTTTCCGGCCCAGCAGCACGATGGTCAAGAAGAGGAACAAAACGGTGAAGGCGCTGCACAGCGCCGAGGCGATGTTCATCCAGTAAGCTACCTGCTGCGGATCGCCCAGCGCCAGGAACGAAAACAGCCGGTAGATGAGCAAAAACAAGGGCGCGCCGGGCGGGTGCGGCACCTGGAGCTTGTAGGCGGCGGCAATGAATTCGCCGCAATCCCAGAAGCTGGCCGTCGGCTCGACGGTTCGGGTGTAGACGGCGGCGGCCACGGCGAATACCAGCCAGCCAGTGAGGTTGTTGAGTTGTCGGAAGGTACGCATGGACGGGACAGTCGGGTTAAACGGCAGTTTAGCGAATCGTTCGCGGATGGGAAAGCGTTTAACTTTTTTTAACAGAGGACGTTAGGAAGCGGAGCGGCGGATTGCAGGGCGGTGAAGCGGATGGCTTACGGGGTGGTAAGGCGGATTGCAAATCCGCGGCTTGCGGAATCGGGATTGCAAATCCCGACCAACCGGTACTAACCTGGATTATGAGCAAATGACGACAATCTATCAGAGAAGGTGGAAAGTTGAAGAATACCATAAGTCGCTCAAACAGAACGCCTCAATGGGATCTTCTCCCACCAAAACCCCCGATACGCAGGCCAACCATTTCTTTGCCTCCATGCTGGCCTATATTAAG
>JACMKY010000155.1 GCA_014379925.1 Cytophagales bacterium
GCCCGTGCCCTACTCAACGAACCGCTCATTCTCTTTGCCGACGAACCCACTGGCAACCTAGACCCGGGCGTGGCAAAGGAAATCCTCAAGCTCTTCCGCGACATCAACCGCAGCGGCACGTCCGTGCTGATGGCCACCCACAATTACGATTTTCTCAAGGATTTTCCGGCCCGGATTCTCAAGTGTGAGAACGGGCGGGTACTCGACTCCAGAACGGCAGAATTCGGATTGGGCAGTGACCGGTGAAAATACGCCTACGCGTCGGGTAACAGCAGCAGTTTTCCCGTAGTGGCGCGGGCTTCCAGGTCGCGGTGGGCCTGGCCCGCTTCGGCAAGCGGATACACGTGTTCGATCCGCAATTTCAAGCGCCCTTCCGCAATCCACCCCAGCACCGCCGAGGCCCGTTGCAACAACTCCGCCCGATCCAGCACGTGGTGGCCCAACGCCGGACGCGTCACGAAAAGGGAGCCTTTTGCGTTGAGCTGCATCGGATCGAAGGGGGCTACCGGGCCGCTGGCACCCCCGTACAACACCATGTAGCCGCGCGGACGGAGGCAGTTGAGACCCTGGTCGAACGTGGTCTTGCCCACTGAGTCGTAGACGACGTGCACGCCTTTGCCGTCGGTCAGGCGCTTCACTTCGGCTTCAAAATCAGTTTGGGTGTAGAGGATCACTTCGTCGGCACCGGCCTGGCGGGAAAGCGCCGCCTTTTCTTCAGTGGATACCGTGGTGATGACGCGGGCGCGAAGCCGGTGCGCCATCTGCGTGAGCAACAGGCCCACTCCCCCGGCTCCCGCGTGCACCAGCACGGTGTCGCCCGCCTGGATGGGGTAGGTGCTGTGGCTCAGGTAGTGCGCCGTCATTCCCTGCAGCATGGCCGCCGCCGCCGAACGATCGTCAACTTCCGCCGGAACCGGCACCAATTTGGCGGCGGGCACCACCGCGTACGCCGCGTAACTACCCGGGTGCGTCGCGTAGGCCACGCGGTCGCCGGGCCGAACTTCCGTTACGTCGGGGCCGACGGCTTCGACCACGCCCGCGGCTTCCATCCCCAGGATGAACGGCAACGCGCCGGGATACCGTCCCGTTCGTTGGTATACGTCAATGAAGTTGACGCCGCTGGCGCGGATTTTCACCAGGGCTTCCCCGGCGCGCGGTTCAGGCACCGGCCGGTCCTGATAGTGCAGCACATCGGGGCCGCCGTATTGGGTGAGGTAAATGGCTTTCACGGAGAATGAATCGGGTTAGACAGTAAAGGTATGGAGAAAGTTGCCAAAACAGTATCTTGCGGATTCCGCAGTTTTACCCGTTTCACGCGTCTCCCGTTGTTTCACCCACCGTTCCCGCGCTAAAAAGCCGCCTCTACGCGGATGTGTTGGCGTTGACTTCGGTGCGTCCGGCCCGCAATCACCAAAATCTCGATTCGCTCAACCACGCCGCGTACCTGATTGCGCACGAACTCAACCGGCTGGACAGCCCGGTAGAATGGCAGAAGTACTAGGTGCAAGGCCAGGAGCACAAGAATATGATTGCCACGTACGGTAATGTAAGCCGCGAACGCGTGGTGATCGGTGCGCACTATGACGTATCGTTTGTTCCTTTTACTCTTTACGCGGCCGTTGCGTTGCGGCGGAGTGGGCTGACAGTGAACAATGAGCACCGAACGTGGCTCATCAAGCTATTGCGTATCAGCCGTTCGGGTTAAATACCTTGCGCAGCCGGTAAGTTTATTTGGTTCGCAAGTGACACGCAATGGCCAACAAAAAACCCGGATAGGTCGGGTTCCTATCCGGGGTGTCCGGGCTTTCCCGTCAGGTCGGGTTAGCCGGTAGCTCCTGTTCAATCGGGAACGGATTACAAATATGACTGCAGGAGTTGCATTCCGGCAACGGTACGCAGCTTATTGAGGGCGGTCTCTTTGATCTGCCTCACCCGTTCGCGGGTCAGGCCCAGGTCTTCGGCAATGTCCTCCAGGCTCTGGGTGTACTCGTAGTTAATGCCGAAGAACCGCCGGATCACCTCCCGTTCGCGCTCCAGCAACGTGGACATCACCCGTTCGATTTCCGCCTTCAGCGATTCTTTGCTGGCCAGAACGGCGTCTACCGGATCGGCATCCGGGTTGCGGATCACGTCGAGCAGCGTTCCTTCGTCGTCGTCGCCCACGGGCGCGTCCAGCGAGGACTGCCGTACGGTGGCCGTGTTGGCGCTGTTGATGTCCTCGACGCTTACGCCCATAAATTCAGCCAGTTCTTCAAGCGTGGGTTCCCGTTCAAACTTCTGCTCCATTACCGCGGCGGCCTGGCTGATCTTGGACAGGGCACCCACCTTGTTGGCGGGAATGCGCACGATCCGGGAATGCTTGTCGAGGGCTTCCATGATGGCTTGCCGGATCCACCACACGGCGTAGGAAATGAACTTAAAGCCCTTGGTTTCGTCAAACATTCTGGCTGCCTTGATCAGGCCCACGTTGCCTTCGTTGATCAGGTCGTTGAGCGGGATGTTGCCGTGGTGGTACTGCTTGGCCACCGACACCACAAACCGCAGGTTGGCTTTTACCAGCTTCTCCAAGGCCGCCTGGTCGCCCCGTTTGATCCGGCGGGCCACTTCCACCTCCTCCGCCGGGGTCAACAGCGCCACCCGGGCGATTTCGTTGAAATACTTCTCAACCGTGGCGCTGTCGCGGTTGGTAATCAGGTTATTTATCTTCAGTTGCCTCATCGTATTGTCTCCTTATTTTACGTTCTCGTTCGCTGGACTTCCACTGGCAATACAAACTTCGTTTTTGCTACCATCAATAACTGAATTGCACTCAAATGGTTGGTAAGGCTTGGGAAGTTTAACCACCCCCACCATCCCGTAATGATTGCGCCCTGATTGACGGGAAATCCATCCTTTTTCCTTAAATAATACAACCTGCGCATTCGACAAACTTCCTCGTACAGATTCGCCCATCTCGTTCAATTTTTGGGTCGAAACTGCTAAAACACGGCAGGAAAGGACCATTTATGAAGGTTTACCAGACTTATCCGGCGCTCGGTCACCCTGGTAATAACAATCAAGAAGTAAGAAAAATTCTACACTTCTTCCCTGCATTTCATTCTTTGTTCTTTCGCTGATCAAATCGAAAGAACGCTACGCCCACCTCTGCAATGGGTAGGTCGGTAGATGCACGGGGGAAAGGTTACAAGCCCGAGTTTACCGATTACCCCGTTTGCGAACCCCAAGCGGAAGCGGATTCCTACGACAACCAGGTCTTCCGAGGGCTCGAACCGTATTCGTTCGTGTTCCTCTCGCGGAATTCGCCGTCGTGAGCCACGAGGCGCAAGCAGCACTTCGTCGGCTTTTTGACGCCCGGAAGGTTCAATTGAACCTTCCGGGCTTTCGCGTTTTCCGGGCTTTTAAATGAACAGTACGTTCCGCGTAGTCGGGTGGCTTTGCAAAAAAACTTCGGTTGCGCTGCAAGGTTTTTGGGTTGTCCTCAACCAA
>JACMKY010000156.1 GCA_014379925.1 Cytophagales bacterium
GTTCAGTCTTCCCTTGTCCCGTGAACTGGCGGCAACCGACGCTTCAGTTGCCCTCTTCTGGCGCTTTCCCCATCATCCAAACATCGGCACTACCTGCAAGCAAACCGGCGTCGGCACCTCGGCCACCTGGCCGGTAGGGGTCAGCTTGCCGGTTTGCTGGTTGATCCGAAAGGTAACTACTGTATCCGTGGCCTGGTTGGCCGCCAACAGCAACGTTCCCGTGGGATCGATGGTGAAGTTGCGGGGCGTTTTGCCCTGGGTAGACGCGTTTTCCACGTAAGTCAGCTTGCCGGTGCGCCCGTCGATGGCGTAGACCACGATGCTGTCGTGCCCGCGGTTGGAGCCGTACAAAAACTTCCCGTCGGGCGACACGTGCACGTCCGCGCAGGCGTTGTTCCCGCTGGTGACCCCCTTGGGCAGCGTTGAAAGCGTCTGCACTTCTTTCAGGATGCCTTTCGCCGGGTCGTAGGCTAGGGAAGTCACCGTGGAATCGAGTTCGTTGATCACGAAAGCAAACCGTCCCTTCGGGTGAAAGGTAAAGTGGCGGGGTCCGGCGCCCGGCTTGGTTTGGAACCACGGCGTCTGGTTGGGCGTCAGCTTGCCCGTGCTGGCGTCAAAGCGGTAGATCATCACCTTGTCCAGGCCCAGGTCAGACACGAAGAGGTAGCGGTTGGCCGGGTCCAGCACCACGTTGTGGGCGTGCGGCTTTTCCTGTCGCGCCGGATTCACGCTCGAACCCTGGTGCTGCACGTGGTCGGAGGACGCCCCCAGGCTGCCATCCGGCCCGATCGGAAAAACCGTAACGCTGCCGCCGCCGTAGTTGGCCACCACCACGAACTTGCCCCCCGCGTCCACGACCACGTGGCAGGGACCGTCGCCCAGCGTCGGCTGCTGGTTGAGCAGGGTCAGGCTGCCGGTTTTCCCGTCCACGGCAAAGGCCCCCACCGCGCCGCCGGGTTTTCCCCCGAAGTCCGCCACCTCGTTGACGGCGTAGAGGTGCCGCCGCGGCCGGTCCAGGGCCAGAAACGAAGGATTCTTGATTCCCTCCTTGACGCTGACGGGACTGAGCGCGCCGGTAGCCACGTTCAAACGGTAGAGATAGATTCCCTCGCTTTTGCCCGACGTGTAGGTGCCCACGTACACCATGAACTCTTTAGGCTTGGTCTGGACGAACGGATTGGGAAGGGCAAGACCCAGGGCACCCAAGCTGGCGACTTTCACGAATTTGCGGCGGGTAGGATTGTTTTTTGGCATGGATTATGAAAATGGTGCGCGAATAAGCGGTTTACGCCATGATCCGACTTGTGCGCCACGATCCAACTGGCGGGACTCGGGTCGTCAACCTACGCAAAAACCCGTTTACTTGCAAACATCCGAAAAACCCCACTGGTCTCAGGGACCAGTGGGGTTTACACCCGTGCGTACGCGCTGACCACCCCCGTATCCGTGGGTAGTCCCACTTTTGCGTACTTTGCGAAACCTTTGCGTACTTTGCGCGAACCGGCGTCTCCGCCCGGCCTGACCTAACTCCTTCATCCCTCCAATTTTTAGCACCCAAAATCCAGCGTCTTGCATGTGCGGCATTACGGGCTTGTACGCCTTCAATGAAATCGGCCGGTTTTTCAGCATCAACCTCTTCCGGGCTACGGAGGCGTTGGCCAGGCGGGGTCCCGACGCCGACGGCACCTTCCTGGACGGGCGCGTGGCCCTGGGGCACCGCCGCCTCTCCATCATCGACGTGGGCGAACAATCCAACCAACCCCTGACCGACCACACCGGGCGCTACCAGATCGTTTTCAACGGGGAGATTTTCAACTACCGGGAATTAAAGCAGAGTCTCGCCCGGCGGGGAGCAACGTTTCGGACCGAGTCGGACACGGAGGTGTTGCTCGAACTCTACAAACAGGACGGCGAAGGTTGCCTGAACCAACTGAACGGATTCTTCGCCTTCGCCATTTACGATGCCCAACGGGAAAGCCTCTTCCTGGCCCGCGACCGGATGGGAGTAAAACCCCTGGTATACTTTCGCGACGAAGACAAGATTCTGTTCGCCTCGGAATTAAAATCGCTGCTGGCCTACGGCATTCCCAAGGAACTCGATTACCACTCGCTGCATCAGTACCTACAGCTCAACTACATCCCGGCTCCCTACTGCATTTTCAAGGGTGTGCGCAAACTCCTGCCCGGCCATTTCCTGAGCATCCACCACGGACAAGTGCGGGAAGAGAAGTGGTACGAGATTCCCTATTCCAGCAATAACCGGACTCCCCTTTCCTACGGGCAGCAGCAGGAACGTCTGGTGGAACTGCTCGACGAAGCTACGCAACGTCGCCTGATCGCCGACGTGCCGCTGGGGGCTTTTCTCAGCGGTGGCATTGATTCATCGGTGGTGGTGGCCCTGGCCGCCCGGCACACGCAACGCCTCCGCACCTTTTCCATCGGCTACCGCGACGAGCCGTTTTTCGACGAAACCCACTACGCCAACCTGGTCGCCAAACAATTCAAAACCGACCACACGGTTTTTTCGCTCACCAACGACGACCTCTTCGCGTCTTTGTTCGACATGCTCGACTACCTGGACGAGCCCTTCGCCGACTCCTCCGCGCTGGCCGTCTACATCCTGAGCCAGAAAACGCGCCGTCGGGTCACCGTGGCCCTGTCGGGGGATGGGGCGGACGAACTGTTTGGCGGCTACCACAAGCACGCGGGCGAATACCGCACCCGTCGCGGGGGTCCGATGGCCAGCCTGACCGGGGCGTTGTCCCCGCTGTGGCGGGCCATTCCCAAATCGCGCGACTCTTGGGTGGGCAACAAGGCGCGGCAACTACTCAAGTTCGCCGAAGGTAGCCGGCTGGACGAGCGGGACCGCTACTGGCGCTTTGCCACCTTCACCGACGAAAACGGGGCCTCCGGGCTCCTGCGAACGCCCGCGCTCCTGAGCGCAACGGAAGTACGGGAGCGGAAACAATCGTTGCTCCAACCCCTGCGCCACCGGGGTCCGGCGCACCTGAACGAAGTGCTGCTCACCGATTGCCGGTTGGTGCTGCCCAACGACATGCTCAAGA
>JACMKY010000157.1 GCA_014379925.1 Cytophagales bacterium
CCCGTCTGCGAGTTGAACGTGCCGGATTCGTAGGTGCCCACGTTGGCCGTTCGGAGCGTGGCCACCATCACCACCAGCAACATTCCCCCCGCCACCGCCGCCGCCAGCCGAACCAGGTTTCCCTTCGCGGGTTCGGCATCGTTGTTGAGATTGAGGAACATGATCACGAACAGGAACAGCACCATGATGGCCCCGGCGTAGACGATGATGTTGACGGCCGCCAGGAACTGGGCGTTCAGCAGGATGTAGTGTCCGGAAAGCAGGAAAAACGTGAGGATGAGGTACAGCACGCTGTGCACCGGGTTCCGCGCCAGTACCACCATCAGGGCGCACAACAACGTAACCGCGGCCAGGAAATAAAACAGATTGCCAACCATGCTGAACGTGAGAATCGGAAAATTAAAAGCTTAGCAGTTAAAAGTTCAGGGGTGATTGCCGGCCATTCAGCCTGAACGCTCAAACCCTCAAATCCCGGTTGGAAGTGGTCTCGTAGGGAGCCACCTGCTTCTTGATGCCCGGCAGTTCGGGCAAGTTATTGTCTTTTACCGGTTCTACCAACCGGTCTTTGCCGTAGATCACTTCGTTGCGCTGGTAAAAGGCCGGGGCCATCGTGTCCGTCTGCAAAAAGATGGCTTCCTTCGGACAAGCTTCCTCGCACAAGCCGCAGAAGATGCAACGCAGCATGTTGATCTCGTACACGGCGGCGTACTTCTCTTCGCGGTAAAGGTTTTCTTCGCCTTTCTTGCGCTCCCCCGCCACCATCGTGATGGCTTCCGCCGGACAAGCCACGGCGCACAGTCCGCAAGCCGTGCAGCGCTCCGCTCCTTTTTCGTCGCGCTTCAGCACGTGCAAGCCCCGGAACACGGGACTCAGGGGCCGCTGCTGCTCGGGGTAGCGGATGGTGGCTTTCTTGCGGAAGAGGTGCTTGAGGGTGATCCATAACCCGCCCGTCACGGCCGGCAGGTAAGCCCGCTCGGCCAGGGTCATCTCCCTTTTTTCCAGTACTTTGGTTCTATTGGTGAGTTTCATCGTTTCTTGGTTTGGTGCGCGTTGCTCGGTACTTCAAGCTAACTGTTCGAGGAATTGAATACTGATTCGAACAACTTTTTCAATAATCCATCAAAGTATTCCTGCTTAATGGCACCGTGCCGGCTTAAAATCTCATTCTCCCGGTATGCCTGCCTAAGCAGGTCTTTCATCGACCTTGTTACTTAAATGGTCAATACTTCTGAACCAGGTAAACGCCCGCCAGCATCAGCAACACGCCCAGCACCCGGTACAGGCTCACGGACCGCGGCGAAAAGCCGATCAGTCCGAAGTGATCCAGCACCACGGCAAAAATCAGCTGACCAGCCACCAGGAAACCGATGGTGTTGGCCGCCCCGATCCGGGGGGCAATCAGGATGACCGTCGTAATGTAACAGGCCCCCAGCACCCCACCCATCCACTTCCACCAACTGATTCCCCCCAGCGTGGACAACGGCGGCAGCGACTGGGTCGAGGTGAGAAGGAAAATCACCAACAACACCAGCGTGCCCACCGAAAACGACAACAAAGCCGTCAGAATGGGGCTGCCCGTCACCAGCCGCAGCTGCGAATTGACGCCGGCCTGCAAGGTAACCCCCGTGCCCATCAACAGGGCAATTGCGCAACACGCTTCCTTCGATAACTGCATGCCAGTCGGGTTGGGTGACTCAAAAGCTTACGCCGGAAGGTTCTGGGGACGGACCGGTTGGCGGGCCGGCCGCCGGGTGGACGCCGCCGATTGAACGACGAACAACAGCACGACCAGCCCCAGCAGCAACCCGTTCAGGTAGGGAATGTCAAACAGGATGGCCATCCCCGTGAACACCACGTTGGCCATCGCCAGCGGAATCAGGCCCTTCCAGCCCAGGTTCATCAGCTGGTCGTAGCGGAAACGCGGAACGGTCCAGCGTACCCACATGAAGAAGAAGATGCCGAAGAGGATCTTGCCGAAAAAGGCCAGCATGCCCAGCCCCGTGGCCAGGTTATGGCCCAGCGTAAGGCCCAGGGAATCAATCAGGGCCTGCCGGACGGCTTCCATCCCCGGGTAGTTGAAGCCGCCGAAGTAGAGCGTAGCCATCACCGCCGAGGAAACGAACATATTGATGTACTCGGAAAACAGGTAGAAGCCCAGTTTCATGCTGCTGTATTCGGTGTGGTAGCCGCCGATGAGTTCGGTTTCGCACTCCGGCAGGTCGAACGGCGTGCGGTTGCACTCGGCAAACGCGCAGACCAGGAAGATGACGAATCCCAGGGGCTGGTACCAGACGTTCCAGGCGAAGCCGGAAATGCCCAGAAAGTCGGCGGATTGCTGGGTGGTGATCGCGCGCAGGGAAAGCGACCCCGACAGCATCAGGAGGGCGATGATCGAGAGGCCCATCGCCAGTTCGTAGCTGATGTTCTGGGAGGCCGCCCGGATGGCCCCCAGCAGCGAAAACTTGTTGTTGGAAGCCCAGCCGCCGATCATCACGCCGTACACCCCCAGCGAAATCACGCCGAAAATATACAGGATGCCAATGTTCACTTCAATTCCCTGCACCGAAATTTCCCGCCCGTCCACCAGGAACGAATCGCCGAACGGGATCACCGCGCTGGCCATCAACGCAGTGAGCATCGACAGGCAAGGTCCCGCGATGAACAGCCACCGGTTGGCCTGACCCGGAATGAAATCTTCCTTGAAAAACAGCTTGAACGCGTCGGCCAGCGGCTGCAACAAGCCAAAAGGTCCCGCGCGGTCCGGTCCGAGGCGGTCCTGCAAAAAGCCCGCTACCTTGCGCTCCGCCAGGGTGGAGTACGTGGCAACCAGCAACGTGACGGCAAAAACGCCCAGGATAATGAGGGTTTTCACGCCCCAGTAACTGGTAATCCAGGAAATGATTGCGTCTAACATGGGGACCAGTTTGGTTATTTTAGTGGATCATTGATAGTTTACACCATTCGTCCAATACGCCAGAAAATCCACTATCCACTATCCTAGTTCGACTTCGCTCACTATGACCATTGTCAACTATCCACTATCCACTGTTGTTCACTTATCGCTCGAGGTCGTCGGTTCGGCAATTTTTTTGTAGGCGTCCGCAATCTTAAGGGAAAATTCCGGCTTCACCGTGCCTTTCTCGTAATGATTCTGGGAAATGACCGACCACTTCTCAATCACGCGGGGCCCTTCAATCACCCAGTCGCTGGTCGCTTTCTTCTCGAACCGGCAGGTGTTGCAGATAAACTGCTCCACTTCACCGAACACGTTCTTGCGCCCGGTCACCCGGATGACTTCGTTGCCTTTGTACCAGAGCACCACCTTGCCGCCGCATTTGTCGCAGTCGCGGTGGGCGTCGACGGGCTTGCTGAACCACACGCGCTGCCGGAAGCGGTACGTCTTGTCGGTCAGGGCTCCCACCGGGCACACGTCGATGATGTTGCCGGAGAAATCGTTGTCGATCGCTTTTTCGATGTAGGTGCTGATTTCGGAGGCGTCGCCCCGGTTGAGCACGCCGTGCACGCGCCGGTTGGTAATCTGGTCGGCGGTATACACGCAGCGGAAGCACAGAATGCAGCGCGTCATGTGCAGTTGCACGTAAGGGCCGATGTCGATCCGGTCGAAGGTACGGCGTTCTTCCTCGTAACGGGTTTTGGCCGAGCCGTGGTCGAAAGCGAAATTCTGCAGGTCACACTCCCCGGCCTGGTCGCAGACCGGGCAGTCGAGCGGGTGGTTGATCAGCAGGAATTCCACGATGCCCTTGCGGGCTTCGAGCACTTCCGTGTTGACCGTATTTTCCACCACCATCCCGTCCTGGACGGGCGTAATGCAGGAGGCCACCAGCTTGGGCATCGGACGGGGATCTTTGGCCGATCCCTGCGCCACCCGCACCAAACAGGCGCGGCACTTGCCACCGGTGCCTTTCAGCGGGGCGTAGTAGCACATGGCCGGCGGCACAATGTCGCCGCCGATCTTGCGGGCTGCCTGCAAAATGGTCGTCCCCGGCTCCACCTCGACGGGAATGTTGTCGAAGGTGACTTTGAACATCACTTTATTTTCTTCCATTTAAACCAAGATGTAAACGTAAAAACACCAAGCCGTTGTTGGTCGAAGAAGCGGCAACACCGACTTCAGCCGGTGGTATC
>JACMKY010000158.1 GCA_014379925.1 Cytophagales bacterium
CTTTGAGTGCGCGTACACGAGTCGCACGTCGTAGTCGCTGTCGGGCGAGGGAAAGCCCCAGGCGCGACTGCCCGATTCGCAGGCGTAGAGAACGGTGACGTTCCGCTCGGCTGCCAGTTGCCAGAGCTGTTGGGTGATGGTTGCTTCCACGCGGGTAACTTATGGTTTTGCCGCCTCGATTGCAAATCTTCCTCCCGAAAGCTTTGTGGAATCCGTTGCCCGGTTGCATCCTGTCGCAAAGTATCCGTCTGTTCCAACTCCTTCTCCGTCAGCTTATGAAAAAGTTCTTTTATTTTAGTATGCTGGTCTTGGCAGGCTGCCTGATTTCCTTCGCTGCGCAACCCATTCACGATTCGTTCTTTCTCCGTCTCCAACCAATTCTCATGAAACTAGCCCAGTACCACCAAACGCTACCGTCGGAAAAAGTGTATCTGCACTTCGACAAACCCTTTTACACGCCCGGCGATGACATCTGGTTCAAAGCCTACTTGCGGGATGGATCCAGCCACGAAGCCTCGGCTACCAGCGGGTTGCTGTACGCGGAACTGATCAATCCCAAGGGCAACGTGGAAAAAACCCTTCACCTGGTGGCCCTCGGCGGCCACGCCAAGGGCGATTTCCACCTCGACGAATCCGCGCCGGGTGGCGCTTACAAGGTCCGGGCGTATACGCAGTGGATGAAGAATTTCGGGGAAGCGGGCTTCTTCGAAAAGGAAATTCCCGTGCAGACCGTGTTGCTGCCCCGGCTGCGGATGAAGCTGGATTTCGAGCGGAAGGCCTACGGGGCTGCCGATCCGGTGAGTGCCGACTTGGTATTGTCTACCCTCGAAAACCGACCCCTGGCAAATTTTCCGTTCACGTTCACCGCCCAGTTGGGGGGCAAAGCGTGGACCCGCGGCAAGGGCCAGACTGACGCGGCTGGACTGGCCCGCGTGGCCTTCGAATTACCGAGGAAACTGGAGACCAACGACGGGTTGCTCAACGTGCTGTTTGATTACCAAGGTTCTACCGAATCGATTTCGCGCTCCGTGCCCATCGTGCTCAACCGGATCGACGTGCAGTTTTTTCCCGAAGGCGGTGAGTTGGTAGAGAACGTGGAGGGTCGCGTCGCCTTCAAAGCCCTGAACGAATTTGGCAAACCCGCCGACATCCGGGGGCTGGTGTTGGACGGGGAGGGAAATACGGTGACCGAGTTGATCAGCTACCACCAGGGAATGGGCGCGTTTGCCCTGAAGCCGGCCGGGGGGCAGTCGTACCGCGTAAAGATCACCCAGCCCGCGGGAATCGGCCGGGAATACGCGCTTCCCCGGGCGCTGCCCAAAGGCTACGCCTTGGCGGTGAACCCAACGGATGCGGATAAACTGCGGGTGCGAATCGTTTCGCCCGTCGATCAACCGGCCTCCCTGGTGGCGCAGGTGCGGGGCAAAGTATACTTTACCCAACCGCTGAAACCTGCCGCCGGGGAAACGACCGTGGAGGTGCCCACCCGCGACTTTCCGGCGGGCGTGGTGCAGCTGACCCTGTTCGATCACCGTTCGGTGGCCCGTTGCGAAAGGTTGGTGTTCGTCAACCCGCACCGGCAACTCCGCATCGAGGTCAGCACGGACAAGCCCCAATACCTGCCCCGCGAAAAAGTGGCCATGACCATCCGGGTGACGGACGAGGACGGTTTGCCCGCGCCCGCCAACCTGTCGCTATCAGTGGTGGATGACAAGCTGATCAGCTTCGCCGACGACAAGCAGGACCACATCCTTTCCTACCTCCTGTTGAGTTCCGACCTGAAAGGCAAGGTGGAAGAGCCGGATTTTTACTTCCAGCCCGACGAACCCAAAGCCGGCCAGGCCCTCGACTACCTGCTCATGACCCAGGGCTGGCGGCGCTTCGAATGGAAAGAAGTGCTCAACGGCTCGCCCGAAACCTGGAAGGAGAAGATCGTTCACGGGCCGGAGAAGGCCACGCTGCGCGGTAAAGTACTGCGGTCCGCCAACGAACAACCCATTCGGGGAGCCAAAGTCACCGTGTTGGAAACCGAAGAGTCCACGACCACCGACGCGGAAGGCAGGTTTCTTTTCACCAGGCTCGACCTTTCCACGCCCCGCACCCTGCGGGCGACCACCGACGACGGCTTCAGCCGCATCATTCAAGTGAACGATTACGCCCCCGAATACCGGCTGGGCAACGAAGTGAGCGGGCAGGTCCTTTCCGACGACAAGGAACCCCTTCCCGGGGTGAGCGTAGTGGTGAAAGGCACTACGATCGGCACGGTCACCGACCCCAACGGCCACTACCGCCTGCCGCTGCCGACCAACGGGAGCACGCTGGTATTCGCCTTCATCGGCTTCGTGGTGGAAGAAGTACCCATTGGCGCGAAAAGCGTGGTCAACGTATCTCTGAACCCGGACGTACGGGCTTTGCAGGAGATGGCAGTCGTGGGTTTTGGTGTACGGCGGCGCGCGGGTAACATTCTTCCCTTCGCTCCTCCCGGGGCCGCTCGGCAGGAGCAAAGAAGGGACAAGGCACTGCCAGCGCCGCGGGACTTCGCTGCCCCGGTAGTGGCGGAAGCCGAGAAAATGCCCGCCATCGAAAAGAAGCGAGCCCTCAATGAAAGAATGGAAGACGATGAAGTAGCATTCGAAGCGCCCGCCGCCCGGATGCGCGAACCCAATGTAGCCGTGGAGCAGCTGTATGCCCTCGCCGAACAAATGCCGGAATTCGTGGGCGGGCACGAGCAGTTGGTGGCTTACCTGACCGAAAACATTCAGTATCCCGGCGGTGCCAGGACTGGTGTGGAAGGAACCGTTTACGTGGGGTTTATAATCGGCAAGGAAGGTGCGGTTTCCGACGTGCACGTGCTGAAAGGAATCGATTCGGATCACGACCGGGAAGCGGCCCGACTGATTGCCGGAATGCCCAAGTGGAAGCCGGGTGAACAGAACGGGCAGGCGACTTCGGTCCGGTACACCCTTCCGGTTCGGTTCAATTTGGATGAATACCAAAAAAATAATCCCGGCGGTTTACTGCTCCGCGTGGCCTCTCCGGCGGGCGGGTTACCGGCGCAACAGGCCAAGTACTACCGCGCCCGCACGTTCTACGCGCCGGTGTACGAGTCGGATGAAAAGGTGGAAACGCGCACCGACTTCCGCCAGACCCTCTACTGGAACCCCGATGTGACGGTGGGCAAGACGGGTGATACCACTGTTTCCTTCCACAACTCCGACGAAATTACCACTTTCCGGGCCACGGTGGAAGGCATCGCCGGCAACGGGTCGGTCGGACGCCGCACGGCTACTTACTACACCCAACTGCCCTTCAGCCTGAGCACCAAAGTACCGGCGGTGCTGGCCTTCGACGACCAGGTTTCCGTGCCGATCATCCTGAAGAACAATACCGACCGTACCCTACGGGGCACGCTGAGCGTAGCGGCGCCCGCGGGGCTGACGGCCACCCACGCCGCGCCCACCGTCGTAGAGGTGGCACCCAACGGCACAACCACCCTCTCACTCGATTACCAGGTGGGGGCCAAGGCGGGCCAGGACCGGTTCACGATCCGCTTCGAAAGCGGGGGACTGAGCGACGCGTTCGAACAACCCGTGGAGATCAAAGCCAAGGGATTTCCGGTGGTCGCTTCTTTCTCGGGAAATGAACTCGATAGGACGTACTCGCTGGAGATCAAAGACCTGATAAATGGCTCGCTCACGGCCCGCTTCGTTGCTTATCCCGACGTGCTTACCGACCTGATGGCGGGGGTCGAATCCATCCTGCAGGAACCTTACGGCTGTTTCGAGCAAACCTCTTCGAGCACGTACCCCAACATTCTGGCCCTGCAATATATGCGCGAAAGCGGCGTGGGCGATCCGGCCATCCGGGCCAGGGCGGCCAAGCTGATCGAGAAGGGCTACCAGCGGCTGACGTCGTTCGAAACCCGGGAAAAGGGGTACGAATGGTTCGGCAGCGTACCCGCCCACGAAGGACTGACGGCGTACGGCCTGATGGAATTTAAGGACATGGGCGAAGTGTACGCGGGCGTGGATCCGAAGATGGTGAGCCGTACCGCCGACTGGATGCTGGCTCGCCGCGACGGAAAAGGCGGCTTCCAGCAAAACAGTCAGTCACTTGACCAATTCGGCAGCGCCAGTCCGGCGGTAGCCAACGCCTACATTGCCTACGCGTTGTCGGAAGCCGGTTACTCGGACATTGGCAAGGAGCTGGCCGCTGCCTCCACCAAGGCTTTGGAAACCAAGGATGCCTACCAACTGGCCCTGGTTGCCAACGGTTTGCTCAACCTGAAACAGTTCGGGAAGGCCCAAACGGTTTTGTCCGAACTCCGGCGGCAGGTGGCGGCCGTGGGCGTCCAGCATCTGAAAGCCAATCATTCCATTACCCGCTCCGCCGGCAAGTCGCTGCAAGTGGAAACTGCCTCGCTGGTCGCGCTGGCCCTGCTCAAGGAAGAAAAAATGGACGTGAGGTGCCTGCAGGACATTGTCCGTTTCCTGGCGGGTGCGCGGGGCAATTCCGGCGGCTTTGGCTCCACCCAGGCGACCATTCTGGCCCTGAAAGCGCTGACCGAATACGCCAAGTTTGCCAAGCAGACCGCCGACAGCGGCACCGTCGAGATCTACCGGGGAGACCAGAAAATCGCTGCGAAGCCGTACGAAAAAGGTACCCGCGGGGAAATTGTGGTGGAGGGTTTGGAAAAATACCTGGGGGAAGGTACGTACCCGCTTAGCGTGCGCTTTGCCCACACGAAAACTGCCCTTCCCTACTCCCTGGACGTGCGCTGGTCGACCTACGTGCCCCGGAGCCAACCCGAGTGTCAGGTGGCGTTGACGACGGCCGTGCTCCAAACCCCCGCCCGGGTGGGCGAGACGGTGCGGCTGACGACCACGCTGAAGAACCAGACGGACCAGGGATTGCCGATGACGGTGGCCTTGGTCGGCATTCCCTCCGGCCTAAGCGCGCAACCCTGGCAGTTGAAGGAGTTGCGGGAAAAGGGCCGGGTAGATTTCTACGAGGTGCAAAAGAACTACGTCGTTTTCTATTACCGTTCCCTGGCTCCCGCCGCGCAGCACGAAATCGTCCTGGATCTGAAAGCCGAAATTCCCGGTACCTACGAAGCCCCGGCCAGTTCGGCCTACCTTTACTACACCAACGAGTTCAAGACCTGGGCGGGCGGCGAACGGGTGGTGATCACGGGGAGATAAACAACGGTTCACCCTTAATTTGACAAAAACTTATTGATCACAATTGCGTATAAACCGGTATTCTCATCCTTTAACTCATCAACACTATGGACGCCTACAACAATAATTCCAACCGGAGCAACGACGACCTCGACACCACTGAGCTGAGAGCACGGGGCAATTGGAACGAGATGAAAGGGAAGATGCGGCAGCAGTACGCGGACCTGACCGACGATGACTTCGAGTACGCCGAGGGCAAACAAGAAGAATGGTACGGCAAGCTGTCCAAGAAGCTAGGCCGCACGGTGGACGACGTGCGGGACTGGCTCCGGAAATTGTAACGGAGCCGCTCTCCTTGCGCACCCAAACGCCCTGTCCGTCCCAACGGCAGGGCGTTTGGTTTGTTGAACGGTTCCGGTGGGCTTTCGTTCGTAAATTGGCGAGGATCACTGCAACCGGCTCTCAACGCCGGAGGAGTACCTGATTCCCTCTAAACCTGCTACGCTACCACCTCCAGCGTGTGGCACTCCAGAATGCTGGGGAACTGCACTTTCTCGAACAGAGCCATAATCTTCTGGTTGGAGATCTTGTCCTCCCTTTCCCGGCCCGCGTTGTCGCGTAACGTCTGGTTGATGTTCTTGAAGACGAACACGATGTGGATCTTCGGGTGATACGGCAGCCAGGTGGCAATCAGGGTACTTCGCATATTCCGGCTGATGTTGGTGGCGTTCCACACGAATGACTGCTTTTTCCGGCAAAACTCCTTGCTGCGCTCCTTCGCCAGTTGCACCACCCGGCCCTGGTTGCCGGTCGGATCGATGTCCAGTTCCTCCCGGATGTCGTCGAGGGAGATGACCGGCGTTGCGGAGTCGACGTGCGCGTGGACGTAGTGATCCTTGCCAGAGGCGGGCAGGCCCGACAGCATATAAATCTCGAATGCGTACTGGTGGTAGAGTTCGGTGTCCGGGTAACTGTCGTCGACGTTGAAGTAATGAAAACGGTCGTAGGCCGACTTGAACACCTTCGGCCGGTCGTAGCAGCCGTTTTCCAGGCACCACTCCCGGAATAAGTCCAGCTTGTACCGCATTTCTTCCGCGTCGTCGCACACGCGTCCCCGCAGGTCGGCCTTGGCAAAGACGTAGAGCAGGTGGTTGTTGGTCAGCAGGCTGGTCTGAATGACGCTCCGGCGCGGATTGGCTTTCTCCAGGATCCAGAAAGGGTAGCCGTGGAAAAGAATGGTGTAGTACACGGCGGCGATGAAGCGGAAGGAATGATTGTTGGTATCCAGAATTTTACGGGCCACGTTCGCCCCCACGCCCGCGTGCTTGGGGTTGGCGATGCGGCCTTGGTCGTCTACCGTGAGTGTGTCAGGCTTGGCCACGTCGTGAAGAATGGCCACGTGAACCAGCACCTGCTGGTCGAAATCACTCAACTTCCCGAACTCTTCCAGATCCAGCAGCGCGTGCAACACCATTTCCGTGTGCGTGTACACGTCGCCTTCGCGGTGGTGCACCGGGTCCTGCGGCGTGGCTCGCATCCGCTCGAACAGGCGGCGGTTATCGTCCACGATTTGGTAGGCCGACAGCGGTTGTTTATTGGTAGGTATCCCAGGCATTGCGTTGGTCTTTTAGTTCGTTCAATTCCTTCACGTCGTATTTCCAGTGCCTGGAAGCAGTAATTTGGAAGGAGTCGCTGACAAATTTTGCCGCGGATTCCCCGAATTGGTCGAAAGGAAAGCGGTCGGCCCGGCGTACCACGAAACCTTCCACCGGGTTGGGCGATTGGTTGGTGTACGTCCGGAACGCTTCCATTATTTTTCTTCGGTCGTATTTCCCTTCGTACAGCATCGGCACGGGCGACAAGCCCAGTCGTTGACACCACGCCAGGGTATCGGCCCACGACAAGCATTCGTTGGCTTCATTCCAGACCGAATGAACGTAGAACAAGGTGTTCAAGCCGGTATATTTAATGGTGTGCTTGTAAAACAAATTCTCCCCGCACAGGCGCCATCCGGTCGGAATACCGGGGGCAATGAGCCCGCGCAACCGGTCGAGCCAGCGCCGCGATTCGTCCCAGTCGGAGTCGATCGAACGGGCGTGCAGGTAATCGGCGTAGAGGGTGGTGTTTTCCCCGTCCATCTTTTCCGTCACCACCACGGGCCTGCCCCGGAAAACCTCGTCCGAAGGCAATACCTTGTCATCTTCCCCTTTCCGGGGCGAATGCGGGAGGTGAAACGTACGTGGGTATTTGATGCGGGGAAGCGACACGGGGTGAAAATTACGTAAAAAGGCGTTCCGACGAATGAAGACGGTTGCAGTTCTCATCCAGCATCCTACCGCTTCAATTCTCAAAGCGAAAAGCTTTGGCCAGATTGAACTTCGTACAAGGTAATGGCAAACTGAAAAGAACATCCGTCCCGGAGCGAAACCCCCGGCGTGTCGGACGGCGGACCGCCAAAGTTTTCCGTTTGGTACACCGGTGACGAAATGCATTTTTTTAATATTTCCCATCCATCCGGAATGCGTAATTTTCCGGTCCAATCGAAACGTTATTGTTCGTTAAGGGGCCAACCAAGCCGGAATACGCCCAACCAGGCGTCCAAAACACCAGCCCATGGGTCCACTAAGAAAATTGACTAGTTCCGGGTCAGCATCCCGCTGGGCGGCACTCCGCTTCCCGCAACGGTGGGCGGCACTCCGCCTCCTTTGGGTAATCGGCTTGCTGACCTCGGCGCTCTCGACGTCCGCCCAGCGGAGTGCCGCCCAAGGCAGCCAACGCGCGGTCCAAACGAAGGGAACTACCATGCGGGCTGCCCGTTGGTGGATGGGTTTCAAGACCGGCGTGAATTACACCGAGCCCGAAGTAGAGGCGGCTTACCACGTGTTCAGTTCCGTCTCCGCCACTCCCGGTGGCGACTTTGCCAAGCGGTACGACGAGCGCTTTGACCACACCGGCTACCACATCGGCTGGCTGACGGGATTCTCGTTTACCAAAAACATCGCCGTCTTCGTTCAACCGACGTTTGCCAGCCATCAATTCGGCTACCAAACCCGCTACGCCTGGAGCGACAGCACCGGCAGCGTTGCCATCGGGCAGACCCACGTCCAAACGCTGCATTACCTGGAAACGCCGGTGGAAGTAAGGCTCTCGCTGCCCATTCAGAAGTGGCAGCTCTACGCGCAATTCGGCGGGTTCTACCGTACACGCCTTGGTTCCCGGAAATCGGTGCAAACCACCCACGAAGAAATCAACGCGGCGGGCACCGACCAGCGAACTTTCGACGGGGGCACGCTCACGGCGGGCACCAACCGGCTGTTCGTCCGGTCGTGGAAGGGGATGGTGGGTGGCGGGGGCATCAGCTACGACGTGGATTACGTGCGCGTAGCCCTCGAATGCAATTACCGACTCGGGCTGGACAACATCACCCACCAGAAAAACCGGTTCTCTGACCGCCCGTTGGTGGCCGGTGTCTACGACGTTCCCGACGACCTCCGGCTGCGCAACCTGGCGTTTTCGCTGGTGTGCTCCCTGCCGCTCGACAACCTCATTCATCTGAAGAAAAGCGGCCCGGAATCGCGCCGCAAACGCAAACCGGCAAGCCCGGCTTTTTAACGGTTGGCAGCAGGCCCATTGCGGGCAAACGACACCCATGCCCTGTTCATCAGTCATTAATCATTCGTCATTATCAGTCATTGCTATGAAAAGAAACCACCGTGTGTACGCGTGCCTGAAGTGGCTGCTGCCCGCCGTGCTGTGCCTGACGGCCTGTCGGCGCGAAGCAACCGAGGCGACGCCGGACCTCCGCTTCACCCGCGTGTACGACAACGGTTTGGCGGGCGGTTCCTACGATCCGCTGGACGTGCGCCAAACCGCCGACAGCGGTTACCTGATGCTGGGGGCGCTCAACGACTGGGACGTCTACCTGATGAAAGCCGATAAGAGCGGCAATTTCCAGTGGGAAGCCAAGCTGGGTGAACCCTACGTGAATGCCCTGCCTAACTTATTCTCCATCGGCAACGACCACTACTTCTTTTGCATGGATGGGATTACGTTGGGAACCTACCTCATGAAGATCGACGAAGCGGGCCAGACCGCCCGGCCGGTGAAGTCGTTTCCCGAAGCGTCCTATCCCCTGGCCGTGTCGGCCACGCCCGAGGGAGGATTCTTGTTGCAGTACTACCACCGCGAAGAAAGAAGTACGGGGCTGGTCAAGATCGGCTCGGACTACAACGTGGTCTGGAAGAACAAGTACGGCGTCAAACAGGACGTGGAGCAGCCCATCGTGGCGCACCTGACCCGCATCGGCGACCGGCTCCCGTTCCAGACGGGCATCTCCGCCGACGGGTACTACCTCAACGGGTTCGCCAACTATACTTTCTCGATGGTATTCGTCAATCCGGGCAACGGCGACCAGACGGGCGTGCTGAACGGCTTCCGCGACCAGGGTGCCATCAGCGCCGCGTTGCACCTGGCTGATAACCAATTCGCCCTGGCGCGGTACAGCTTCGGGGAGAACCACCTGCATCCCAAAGAGCCGCTCAGCCCGCGCGGGGTTGGCTCGGTGGGGGACCTGAAAGAAAATCCTTTTCCGGAAATCATCCCCAACGGCCGGGTGATTCTTCGTCGAATGCCCATCAACGGCCAGGACGCGGTGCTGTACGCCGCCCAATCGAAGAGCCGGCAGATCATCCTGTACGCCTTCGGGGCGCGGACCAACGACCTGCTCGGCAAGCACTACCTGGGCTACGGCAACCCCTACGACATCGCCGGCTTTACCGCCACCGGCGACGGGGGACTGGCCGTGTTGGGCAAGACCTACGTGGCGGGCCGTTTTCCTCGTCTGTGCCTCTTCAAACTCTCGCCGGAAGACCTGAACGCGTTCGTAAAGCCGAAGCAGGCGGAGTGATATGGCGGGTGGTGGTTGCCGTTTTGCATTTACGCTGGTTGGTTGGGATTTGCAATCCCGACTTTCCGAGCTCCGACTATTCCCGCTGCCAATGGATTGAGAAGCGGAAGTGGCAAAGCGGATAGCAACCGGGGCTCCTTATTGCGTAAGCCAATGGATACACTGTTGTTGTAAAA
>JACMKY010000011.1 GCA_014379925.1 Cytophagales bacterium
TAACGATGCTCTTTTTAGCGCTGTCCGACGTGGATTTATCGCTTCAGCGGGTAGCTGAGCGGACAAAATCCGGCGGGCACCACGTCGCACCTGCGGAGGTAACCAACAATTTTTACGGCAATCTCCGTTATCTCAACCAGTTTCATCACTTGCTGAACGAATTGAAAATCATTGACACTTCTTCGGCAGTACAACCCCGCGAACTTTTACACTTGAACGACGGCCGGATCGTTGCCGGTTTACCAATTCCATTGCTTCCGCCCTGGTTGAAAGAATATCTACCCGAGTTGTTTTTTGGTAGTGAAGCGTAATCCAGGCAAACACTTGCGTTGGGGGCTGCACATTTACACCCCGCGTGCAAGGAGCAAGATCCAGGTGATGACCGTGACGGGCCGCGTGGTGCGCGAGATCACGCAGGACGAACTGGGGCCCCTCCGCATCGGCAACAACGTCTCGGCGTACGCCTGGGACGGCACCGACGAATTCGGCGACAAGCTGGCCAACGGCGTCTACCTCTACCGCGCGCAGGTGCGGCGCAATGGCCAGGACGTGGAACGCCGCGCCACGGCCGCCGACCGGACCTTCCACAAGGAGTGGGGGAAGCTGTACATCCTGCGGTGACCGACCCCGGCGCTGCGCAGCATCAACGTTTGCAAGGCTACCCCCTCCGGGCAGTCAGCTTCGCCGCCCAGAAAGTCTGGCGGGGCAGGTTTTCGTCGGAATCGCTACCTTTGCGGCATGAAAAAAGTGGCTTTCTACACGCTGGGGTGCAAACTCAACTTTTCGGAGACCTCGGCCATCGCCCGGATGTTCGAGCAGCGGGGTTACCAACGGGTGGAATTCCACGACCGGCCGGATATTTTCGTCATCAACACCTGCTCGGTGACGGAAAACGCCGACAAGAAGTGCCGGAAAGTGGTCCGGGAAGCCCTCGCCATTTCGCCCGATGCCTACGTGACCATCATCGGCTGCTACGCCCAGTTGAAGCCCCGCGAAATCGCCGAAATTCCGGGGGTGGACGCGGTGCTGGGCGCGGCCGAAAAATTCCGCCTGCTGGATCTGCTGGACGGCTTCGAGAAGAAACCGGTGGCCCGGGTGCTGACCACCGACATCCGCCAGGCTCGAACCTTTCACCCCGCCTACTCCCTCCACGACCGTACGCGCACGTTTCTGAAGGTGCAGGACGGCTGCAATTACGCGTGTAGTTTCTGCACCATCCCGTTGGCGCGGGGCGAAAGCCGCAGCGACCGCATCGTCCAGGCCGTCCAGAACGCCCGGGATGTGGCGGCGGCGGGCGTGAAGGAAATCGTGCTGACGGGCGTCAACCTCGGAGACTTTGGCCTGCAAGGGGGCCGGCGGACGGAAACCTTTTTGCAGTTGATCCGGGAACTGGACGGGGTGGACGGGGTGCGCTTTCGCATTTCCTCCGTCGAGCCCAACTTGCTTACCAACGATATCATCGATTTCGTGGCCCAATCCCGGCAGTTTGCGCCCCACTTTCACGTTCCCCTGCAATCGGGCAGCAACCGCGTATTGAAGTTAATGCGCCGACGTTACCTTCGTGAACTCTACGCCGAGCGGGTAGCCCGGATCAAATCCCGGATGCCCCGGGCCGGCATCGGCGCGGACGTGATCGTGGGTTTTCCCGGCGAAACGGAAGCGGATTTCCTGGATACCTGCTGCTTTCTCGACGAACTGGACGTTTCTTACCTGCACGTGTTTACCTATTCGGAACGGGCCAATACGTTTGCGCTGCAACTGGGTCCGGTGGTGCCGCCGGCGGAGCGGGCCCGGCGCTCGAAGGAGCTTCACCGCTTGTCAGAACGGAAGCGCCGGCTTTTTTACGAGGGGCAAACCGGTACGACGGCCACGGTGTTGTTCGAGAATGACGTGGAAGAAGGCCGGATGCACGGTTTCACCGAGAATTACGTGCGGGTGACGGCCAAGTACGATCCCCTGCTGGTGTACGAAACCAAGCGCGTCCGGCTGACGCACCTCAACGCCCAGGGGCTGATGGAGGCGGAGGAAACGGACCTGGTCAGGCCCGGCCATCCGGTTTAGCGATTGGGATCGTAACCACCGTTTGATTTCAAACCGGTAACTGCTTTCTGTTTCACTGCGCGGTCGTTGCCACCATTTTGCGCCCCAAAAGGTTTGTTGGACGCGGATTGGTGGCTAGCTTTGCTGCGTACGCCGCTTCCCCTTCGCTTGCTTCCATGGAAGACCTGCTTTCCGCCCGCCTCCAGATGGCCGTTTCCCTCGGCTTTCACATTATTTTTGCTTGCATCGGCATGGTGATGCCCTTCCTGATGGCTTTCTCGCACTGGCGATGGCTGCGCACCGGGCGCAAAGAATACCTGGACCTGACCAAAACCTGGTCCAAAGGGGTAGCCATCTTCTTCGCCACCGGGGCCGTGTCGGGCACCGTACTTTCTTTTGAACTGGGTTTGCTCTGGCCGGAATTCATGCGCCACGCCGGACCCATCATCGGGATGCCGTTCTCCTGGGAAGGAACCGCGTTTTTCATCGAAGCCATTGCCTTGGGCCTCTTCCTCTACGGCTGGAACCGGATCAACCGGTGGGTGCACTGGGTAACCGGCGTTATCGTGGGCATTTCCGGGGTGGCATCGGGTATTTTCGTGGTCGCGGCCAATGCCTGGATGAACAGTCCGGCGGGATTCGATTGGGTGAACGGACAAGCCATAAACGTGGATCCGGTGGCGGCCATGTTCAACCGAGCCTGGTTCTCGCAAGCCCTGCACATGACGCTGGCCGCTTTCGTAAGTACCTGTTTTGCCGTGGCAGGTATCCACGCGCTGCTTTTGCGTCGGCACGAAAACCATCCTTTGCACCAGCCAGCCCTGAAAATCGCCTTGTCTTTCGGGGCGGTCGCCGCCTTTTTGCAACCCATCAGCGGCGACATTTCCGCCAAGAGCGTGGCCGAGCGGCAACCCGCTAAGTTGGCGGCGATGGAAGCCTTGTTTGAGACTTCCCAACCGGCTTCCCTGGTGCTGGGCGGCATTCCGGACGAAACCCGGCAACGCGTGGACTACGCCATTCACCTGCCCGGGATGCTGGGCTTCCTGGCCCACGGTGACTTCAACGCTCAGGTCACCGGGCTGGATCGCATTCCCCGCGACCAGCGGCCGCCCGTGCTGGTCACGCACCTTGCCTTTCAGGTAATGGTGGGTTGTGGAATGCTGCTGATGGCACTGGGGTTGGCTTTTGTGGTCATTCGCTGGCGGTTCAAGCACCTGCTCAGCCACCGAACCTTCCTGACGGTGGTGGCCCTGGCTACGCCGCTGGGCTTTCTGGCGGTGGAAGCGGGCTGGACGGTGACGGAAGTAGGGCGCCAGCCCTGGGTGATCTACGGCATTCTGCGGACGAAAGACGCGCTCACGCCCATGCCGGGCCTGGTTTATCCGCTGGCGCTGTTCACGGGGCTTTACCTGGTGCTGGCGGGGCTGGTCACGTGGCTGATGGTCCGGCAAATCAAGGCGTTGCACGGATCGTACGCGCCCAAGCTCACCAAGGTGTAGAGGCGCCGATGACCAATCCGCGCGCAATCCATCCGCTCATTCATTCGTATGTATTCCGTTGTTGTTCTCTTTCTTGGCCTGTCGCTGCTGATGTACTGCCTGTTCGGGGGAGCCGACTTCGGGGCGGGTATCCTGGAAGCGTTCACGCCGAAGCGTTCCCGGGAAAAAGGCGAAAACCTGACCTACCAGGCCATCGGGCCGGTGTGGGAAGCCAACCACATCTGGTTGATTCTGGTGGTGGTGATTCTGTTCACGGGGTTTCCCCGCGTCTACGCGGAAATCTCCGTGGCCTTGCACATTCCGCTCACCCTGATGTTGGTGGGCATTGTGCTGCGCGGCTGTTCGTTCACCTTCCGTCACTACGACGCCATCCACGACCGTTCGCACGACTATTACTCGCGCGTGTTCGTTTTTTCGAGCGTGGGCACGTCCTTGTTCCTGGGCGTGATTGCGGGTGCGTTGTCGCTGGGCCGCATCACCAATGCTTCAACGGTTTCCTTTGCCGAGCGCTTCGTGCGGCCGTGGTTCAACTGGTTTTCGTTCTCCGTCGGGCTGTTCGCCTGTTGCATCTTTGCCTTCCTGGCGGCCGTTTACCTGATTGGCGAAGCCCGGGAGGTCCGCGTCCGCCACGTACTTTGGCAACAGGCGTTGCGGGCCAACCTGGCGACGGTATTGGCGGGCAGTTTGGTCTTTCTGGCCGCCTGGCTGGACGGTTTCGACCTGGTCGGCCGGCTCCTGCATCATCCTTTCGGAACGGCTTGCCTGTTCCTGGCCACCGCTTCGCTGCCTTTGCTGTGGTACAGCCTGCGCCGGAGTTGGGTAATACTGCCCCGTTTTCTGGCCGGTTTCCAAGTGAGCATGATCCTATTGGCCTGGATCTGGATTCAGTACCCGTTGGTGGTGCAGGTGGCGGACGGGCAAAACCTGACCCTGCAAAATACCCGCGCCCCCGAAGCCACGCTGAACGCACTCGGCTGGGCGTTGCTGGTCGGTTCGGGACTCATTCTGCCGGCGCTGTTCTACCTGCTCAAGTCCTTCAAGGGAGACCTTTCCTGGCCGGCCGAACCAAAGCATTCGTGACTTGGTTGCTCAGCTTACCAGCAATGCAATCAATGCTCCGGGTAAATGCGCAAGAGTAACCTGGCATCGGGTCGGGGCAACGGCCAAGAACGGTCGCGCGCTGGCTTGCGCGTCCGGCCAACGCCCAAGGGCTGACGGAGGCCGGAGCAGCGGCGGCGGCCGAGTTACCATTGCATTGGCATTCAGTATACAATCCGCATCCGGTATACAACCACCAAAAAGCCGTTCCCCAGTCGAAAGACGGCTTTTGGTTGGGCTAGTTGCCCATTTCCCGGGGGTGGGGTAACGCAGTACCCTGCTGCCAAACGTAATGCTTGCTTCGGATAGAATTAACAATATAATAACGCAGCAATCCGTCGACTAACCGAAATAAATTTTTACTTTTCAGTCTTTGTCAGTATTAATTTGGGCAAACGCTTGTTTCCGGCCTTATTTCTCAATAATTTCAGCCAAAAACTGACAAAATCAAAATAACGTTTTTGATCGAAAACCCATACCTCAACGGTTTGCCCATTTCCCGAAGATATTCCTTCCCGCGTCCGGTACCCTTTGAAGGCACGCACCCAAAGCGCGGGAGACGGAAGACCGACGGAAAACCCAGCCGACAATCAATTCAACAATAGATGGAAGCAGTTTCTAGCAACTCCCTGTACGTTCCGAGCATGGAACACGATTCCTGCGGTACGGGGTTCGTCGCTCACCTGAAGGGTGAAAAATCCCACGGCATCATTACCGATGCCATCACCATGCTGGAAAATATGGAACACCGGGGCGCGTGCGGTTGCGAGCCGGAAACGGGCGACGGGGCGGGCATCCTCTTCCAGACGCCAGATCAGTTCCTGCGGGAAGAATGCGCGTTGCTGGGCATCGCGTTGCCGGAATTCGGGCAGTACGGCGTGGGGATGCTCTTTTTCTCCTCCGACGAAGTCCTTCGCCAGACCAGCCGGCAACTCGTGGACGGCTGCATCGACGAACTGGGATTTGAACGGCTGGGCTACCGACCAGTGCCTGTCAACCCGGCAGGGGTGGGTCCTTCGGCATTGGCCACCCAGCCCCGCATTGAGCAGGTCTTCGTGCGGTTGAAATCCGGGGCTGATCCGGCTACGCTCGAAAGAAAGCTGTTCGTGCTCAAAAACCGCACCACCCACCTCATTAACCGGGCGTTGGGCAATTCCGACGATTTCTACATCGTTTCTTTCTCCCACAAAATCCTCATCTACAAGGGGCAACTCCGCACCCTCCAGCTTCGCGGCTACTACCCCGACTTGCGGGATGAGCGGGTGGTTTCGGCCCTGGCCCTGATCCATTCCCGTTTTTCCACCAACACCGTGCCCAAGTGGAAGCTGGCGCAACCGTTCCGGTACCTGGCCCACAACGGCGAAATCAACACCATCCGGGGCAACGTGAACTGGATGAAATCGAAGGAAGCGCAACTGGCCTCTTCCCTGTTCACCCCGGAAGAAATGGACCTGCTTCACCCCATCTGCAACCCCGCCGATTCGGACTCGGCCAACCTCGATAGCCTGGTGGAATTGCTGGTGCTGAGCGGCCGTTCGCTGCCGCACGCCATGATGATGCTCATTCCCGAAGCCTGGCAGGAAAACACGGTGATGGACGACACCAAGCGGGCTTTCTACGAGTACCACGCCTCGCTGATGGAACCTTGGGACGGACCCGCCTCCGTTTGCTTTACCGACGGCCACCTGGTGGGGGCCACGCTGGACCGGAACGGGCTGCGGCCTTCGCGCTACTGCCTGACCACCGACGACCGCCTGATCATGGCTTCCGAGGCGGGGGCCCTGCCGGTGGATCAGGCGAAAGTACGGTTGAAAGGCCGCCTGCAACCCGGGCGCATGTTCGTGGCCGATCTGGCGCAGGGGCGCATCATCAGCGACGAGGAAATCAAACGGGACATCTGCGCGCGGCAACCCTACCGCCAATGGCTGGACGAAAACCAGGTTCACCTGGACGACTTGCCCGAATCTTTCGTGGCGACCGAACCCCGCCCGGAAGGCAAGTCCCTGGTGCAACGGCAGCTGATGTTCGGCTACACCGCCGAGGACCTGAAAATGATCCTGCAGCCCATGGCCGAGGGCGGCAAGGAGCCGGTGGGTTCCATGGGTGCCGACACGCCGCTGGCGGTGCTTTCCAACCAGAGCCAACACCTGTCGAATTACTTCAAGCAGTTGTTTGCCCAAGTGAGCAACCCGCCCATCGACCCCATCCGCGAACGGCTGGTGATGTCGCTCTTTACCGGGCTGGGTCCGGAACTGAACCTGCTGGCCGAAACGCCCGCCCACTGCAAGCAGATCCAGGTGACGCAACCCGTGCTGACCAACCGGGAACTGGACAAACTCAAATACATCCACCACCCGGATTTCCGGACCAAGGTCATCAGCACCGTTTTTGCGGCCAACGACGCGGCGGGTACCCTGGAGGCCGCCGTAGACGCCGTTTGTCACCAGGCGGAAGAAGCGGTCGGCGAGGGCTATAACCTGCTGATTCTTTCCGACCGGGCGGCCAGCCGTACCCACGCCCCCATTCCCTCACTGCTGGCCATCGGGGCCGTTCACCGTTGGCTGATCAAGAAACGGATCCGGGCGGAGGTTGGCTTGGTGGTGGAGGCCGGGGACGCGCGGGAAACCCACCACTTCGCCACGTTGCTGGGCTACGGGGCTTCGGCCGTCAATCCCTACGTGGCTTTCCAAACGATTGCGGCCCTCGGCGAAGGCGGGAAACTCGCCGGCCCGGGTGGGGCCAACGCCCTCGACAATTACGTCCGCGCCGTCGGACACGGTTTGTTGAAGGTATTTTCCAAGATGGGCATTTCCACCCTGCAGTCGTACCAGGGGGCGCAGATATTCGAGATCCTGGGCCTCAATTCGCACGTGGTCGAGAAATGCTTCTTCAAGACCGTTTCCCGCATCGAGGGGCTGGACTTCGACGGCATTGCCCGGGAATCCCTCACCAACCACCGGCTGGCCTACCCGGCCAAACCCATCCTCACCCCCCGGCTGGAAGTGGGCGGCTTCTACCAGTGGAAACGGACGGGCGAATTCCACCTGTTCAATCCCGAAACCATTCACTTGCTGCAGCATTCCACCAAACGCAACGACTACCAGATCTACCAGAAATACGCCCGCACGATCAACCACCAGGTGGAAAAGGCCTGCACCCTGCGCGGTCTGCTGGAGTTCAAGCCGCGCCAGCGGATTTCCCTGGCCGAAGTGGAACCGAAGGAAGCCATTTTCCAGCGATTCGCTACCGGCGCCATGTCGTTCGGCTCCATTTCCCACGAGGCCCACACCACGCTGGCGATCGCGATGAACCGCATCGGCGGCAAGAGCAACAGCGGCGAAGGCGGCGAGGACGAGATCCGCTTCGAGCGCAAGGCCAACGGCGACTTGGAACGATCGGCCATCCCGTAAACCATCTGCACGATCCTGATACCCGGATAGCGATCTTTCAGCGTTTCTTCAAAGCCGTTCTCGCGCTCCATGGTGGACGCGCTGCCAGGCATAAAGCCAACGACAGCTACTTCCCCTTGCCCATTTAGCTTTTCTCAATAATGAGTGCGGCCTGAAGCACTCATTAGAAAAAATGTGCACCTGCATACACTGGGGGTTCTGCTACTACAAAGAAGCCCTCCACCATTGGGGCGACTGTCCGAGTTTAGAATA
>JACMKY010000159.1 GCA_014379925.1 Cytophagales bacterium
CAAGAGGCCGCCGAAGAGGACAAAGCAGTAATCGCGTTTATGAATTGAGCGGCTAGGATTTCACTGGATCAGATGAAAGTTCCGCCCGGTTGATCCCAACGCAGCGAACAGACGTCCCCATCGCACCATTTTTTCACGAAAGAGTTATCATCAACCCGGCCCTTCCCCACGAGGGAAGGGCCGGGTTGATGCGGCATACCGATGGGCTTCACCCGCCCAATGCCACGCCCAGCAGCTTCTCAATATTTTGTTTGGCAAACCCGCAGGCAGTGGTCATGCCTTTGCCCCCAATGCCCGTCACGATGTGGATGCGGTCGTCGATGGTGCGTTCAAAAATCTCCCGGCTCTTGCTTTGGGCGTAGTAGCCGTTCCAGGCGCGTTGGATGCGCCAGTCCGGCAGGTCCAGAATGCGCTTGGCCTCGCCCAGGATGAGTTCGTTCACGTGGTCGTCGACGCCAAAATCCAGGTCCTCGGCGCGGTTGGCGTCGGCGTACTCGTGCGAATCGCCGAGGATGATCGAACCGTCCAACGCCTGCTTGAAGAGGAGGTGGATGCCCCACTGCCGCAAACCGGGACTCACTTCGTCGGGGTCGAGCCGTGCGTACGACGGGCAACTCCGGAAGGCGTAGTAGCGGCGGATGGACAGGCCGGTCAGGATGGAACCGGGCAGGTGGACCCCGGGCATCGGATAGGTGGCCAGCATCTGGAGTTTGCAGACTTGCAGGTCACTGCCGTAGAACAGGTCCGGATACAGGAACTTGAAATCGCGCCCGCTGCACACAATCACTTTGGCCGACCGGTAGACCCGGCCGAACGCATCCACCACCTCGCAGGAAGAACCGTTGGCAGTACACGCCTTCACCGGAGTCAGCGGACGGTAATCCAACCCCCAGCGCTCCACCAGGTAGTCCAGCAAACGGTGGATCAGGCGGTCGGGCTCGGCGGTGACCTCCTGCGGAAATAGCAGTCCGCCCACGCAGTAGTCCGGCCGGAGGGCCGGCACCCGCCGTCGGCATTCCGCCCGGGTGAGCAGCGTCGATTCGTAGTCCAGTTCCCGGTAGCGCGCGTGCTTCTCCTCCAGCAACCGCATTTCCGAGTCGGTGGAGGCCAGGTAGGTCGAGCCGTTGGACCGGACGGAGATGTCGCATTCGGCCTGGATGGCCCGGTAGGTTTCCTGGCTGACGCGCCCGTAGGCAAACCACTCGTCTTCCGACATGCCCGAGGGAATGATTTGCCCGAAGTTGCGCACCGTGGCCTCCGAAGGCCGGACATCTTTTTCGAGCAGCAACACGCTCAGGCCCCGGCTCAGGGCGAAGTAGGCGTGAAACGCACCCAGTGCGCCCCCTCCCACCACAATCAGGTCCGTACGCTTGGTTTCCAGGGACGACATTTTAATGGTGAACAACGAATGGTGAATGACTGACGGCAACGCAGTGCGTAAGATTCTTGGTCCGTACCACCACATTCGGTTTGGCTTGCAAGCGGTTCATTTCATTGCCACCAAACAAGCGCTCAAAAAAGCTGGGTAGCGTGCAATCAGCCTAATCATTTAATCGCCCTAATCAGCGGTCAAAAGTACGGCGTTTCCTCCAATGAAACCTACCGGACACCCGGAAATTGCCGTCCCTCAATCCGTGTGTCGGATGAAATAGATCTTGAAAAGTTTAGCGGGGATTTCCTTGGCATTCTTGACCGAATGGGCAAGCCGCCCGTCGAAGTAAATGGTATCGCCCTTCGTCAGGGTTACTTCTTCATTCTTGAAACCGTAGGAGGCCTCCCCCTCAATGACGTGAATGAGTTCGTAGGCGCTGGTGGAAACCGGTTTCCGGTGGGTGTTGGGCTTCACCGTCACCAGGTTCACCCGGATGCTGTAGTTGGCAATGTTCTGGGAAAGCAGAAAACTGTAAATCAACCCCTTCGAGTCTTCCCGCTTCTCTGGTTTTCCCTCGCCGTCCCGGATCAGGATGTACGGAGCCTCGCTTTCGCCGTTCAGGTCTTTGACCAACCGCGCCACGTCCACTTCCAGGGCGTTGGCAATCTCAATGAGCACCGAAAGCGAGGGAACCGTACGAAAATTCTCGATTTTGGAAATAAGACCGGGGGAGAGTTTGCTGCGCTTGGCCAATTCACGCAGCCCCATGCTTTTCTCGTTCCTGATTTCCCGTATCCGCGATCCGATCAGACTCAGTTTGTCATTTTTCATTCCTTGGCCGTATCCGGTTAAACCAGTGGTTTGAACCCGAAAAATTGTTTCATATTTGTAAACAATTTAATCATTTCTCGTGGAAAACATCCAACTGGTTGTGCTCGATATGGCGGGTACCACCGTGCGCGACAACAAGGAAGTGGAAACCTGCTTTGCCGAAGCGGCCCAACGCACGGGGCTGGTCGTATCGGCGGAACGAATCACGGCCGTCCAGGGCTGGGCAAAACGGTTCGTTTTCGAAACGTTGTGGCAAGAACAACTCCACGCGCGCAACGCCGGGCCTTCCCCATCGAACGGTTCCGAACTCGAAGCCAAGGTCGACCATTCGTACGCGGTGTTCCGGTCTATCCTCGAAAATCATTACCAAACCAGCGAAGTAGTGCCCACGCCCGGTTGCCTGGATTTGTTTGCGTTCCTGAAAGCCAGCCGCGTCAAGATCGCCCTCACAACCGGTTTCTACCGGCAAGTAACCGATATTATTCTGAATAAACTAGGCTGGAACCGGGGCCTGGACGCCCGGTACGTCGGCGGTCCGGCTTCCCTCATCAACGTATCCGTTGCCAGCGACGAAGTGGCCCAGGGCCGTCCCGCCCCGCTGATGATCCAACAGGCAATGCTCACGCTCGGTATCACCGACCCCCGGCGCGTGATCAACCTCGGCGACACGCCTTCGGACCTGGAGTCGGGCAAGCGGGCGGGGTGTGCCCTCAGCCTGGGCATCACCAACGGAACGCACACCCGCCAACAACTCGAACGGCATCCCAACGACGGGTTGTACGCCTCGCTGACCGACGTGCAACGCTTCCTGGAAAGGGCAGAAGGAGTAGGCAATGGGCAGTAGGCAATGGGCAATGGGCAGTAGGCAAAGGAAGCAATGGGCAAAAGAACACTACGCTACCACGGATGCAGCCTTCTTTTCGCTTTTTTGTTTTTAATTGCCAACTGCCAACTGCGTACTTTTTTTCCTTTGCCCACTGCCCATTGCCTACTGCCTACTCCTTCTGCTTGTAGTGTTCCCGCCGCTGCTCGTCCGGGTCGTCCAGCTTGGGGCCTTGTTGGATTTTCGTCCAGTCGAAGGTCTTTTTGTAGACGTCCAGGGCCGTTTGCGGGTTGAACACCCGCCGGTCCGGCAACTGCGCCTCGTAGGGCGTCAGGTCGGGCTGGTCGGTGAAGAAATCCCCCAGCCACGAAGCCGTCACGTCGTACTGGTTGACCAAACCCACGTCCAGCAGGGTGTAAATGGTTTTGAGGATGGAACCGAAATTGGCGTGCGTGTGCGAGGCGTACCCGCGTTTCACGTAGGGTCCCGCCATCAGCAGCACCGAACGGTGGGCGTCCACGTGGTCCACGCCCCCCTGCGGATCATCCTCGGTGACGATGACCAGGGTGTTTTTCCAGTAGGGCGTCCGCGAGAGAAAGTGCAACGTACGTCCCAGTGCCAGGTCGTTGTCGGCCATGTACGAATGCACGTACGGGTAGCCGTCCCCGGGCCGCGCCCCCGCCCCGTGGTCGTTGGGAATGGCCAGCATCACCAGCGGCGGCAGCGTATCCTTGCCCGATAACCACTTCTGGGTGAACTCCTTTTCGAACTGGTCCATCCGGTACTGGTCGGGCACGTTGGTGTTGTAACCCGCGTAGTTCCAGGAAGTGCGCTCGTAGAGGGCTTTGGGCAGCGGGAAGATGACGGGCAGCCGCATGCCGGTGTTGGTGTGGTTCCGCTCTTCCCACACCCCGGCGAACTCGTTGGCTTCGCCAAAGTTGTAGAATTCGATTTTATTCCTTGCCAGTTGCTCCCACAAGCCCCCGATCTCGTTGTAGTCCTCCGGGTCCATGCTGCCGGTGGACTTGGGGAACCGCCGGCCCGGGGCCTTCGAGAAGGTGTTGAACCGGCCCGCGCTGGCCGCGTTGGCTTCCACGTACTCGTTGGGAATCGTGCCCACCATCCAGTGGTGGCCGTGGATGGAGGCGTCGGAATCGCAGTAGAAGTTGTCGGAGTAAGCGAACTGCCGGGCGATGCGGGCGTGGTTGGGCATCACGTCCGCGTGGTCGAGGGCGGGGGCGAGGGTGATGGCCGCCACGGCCGCGTCCGTGCCGAACCGGGCCAGCGTGGAATCGCCCCGGCCGGTTTTCAACTGACCCAGCACCTCATCGTAGGTGCGGTTTTCCTTGGTGATATAGATGATGTGGCGGATGGGACTCCGGCGGAGCCCTTTGGCGGGCGGCAACGGGTTCCGGCCGTCGTCGGTCACCTCTACCGTCCGGAAGGTGTTGTCAATCACCCGTTGGGTGTAGGTGGCCAGCGTGCGGGCGTCGGGCACGGCAATGCGCTGGAAGGTGCCCAGCTGGATGTCGCCGATGTAGGTGCCCTGGGGGGGGTTGACGAAGCCGGCCCCCCCGTTGGGACCCGCCCCGTAGCCCCGCGCCGAGGTGACGAACAGCGTCTGGCCGTCCCCGGAGAGGGCCACCCGGGTGGGTCCCCAGCCAGTGGGGATGAGCCCCTTGGTTTGCCGGGTTTTGGTGTCGATCACCGCCACCGCGTTGAAGGCCAGCAGGGCGGCGTAGAGGGTGCGGCCGTCCGGGGAGAGGGCCAGGCCGAAGGGGGTCAGCCCCCGGTAGCCGTCGATGCGCCGGTCCACCCGGATGGGGATGGTGCCCACCAGCCGGTGGTTTTGGTAGTCGATCACCGAGACGTTGTCGTTGGTGGCGTTGGACACGTAGGCCAGCCCGTTGCCGACCACCACCGAGTTGGGGCTGGCCCCGCCCACGATTTCAGTGCCCTCCACCATTTCCCCGATCTGGTAGCCGGTCTTGAAGCGGTCCACTACCCGGTTGGTAGTCAGGTCCACCGTCCACACGCTCATCGCTTCCGGCACGTGCGGGCTGCCCAGGCCGGGCACCTTTCTTCCCTGGAAAACGGTTCCCTGCTCGGCTTCCTTGGAGGGCACCCCGTAGGGGGGGCGGTCGAGCATCATCGTGTCGCCGTTGGTGGGCGTCACGCCGGGCACGGCGGGGTACGCGTACAAA
>JACMKY010000160.1 GCA_014379925.1 Cytophagales bacterium
AGGGATTTAAATCCCTCGCTACGGAAGTGATTTTCTCGGCTGTTTAATCTGCTGGAATTTTAATATGGCCGTAATCCTGAAAATGGGAGCGGCAAAACCAACTACAGATTCGCTTGGTCAGGTGACAATGCGATGTTCGGACGGGGTTGCGAAAAGCTTGCTGATGCTGCTTCTTGTCTAGTTCGACATCGCTCGGAAAGGATACTTATGCGGTAGGCCACCCCGTTGACAGTTGGAAATTTTCGTAGACCCTACCGGTCAATGCGTTTCGATAAAACTACCATTCCTCGGTATAGAAAGTGAATTGCTATTGCCATACTGCCTCCGAATAACCAAAATGCCAAGGTCATTGCCATGGCGGGCATTGCACAACTCATCTTTTCCTCCGGATAATCCGGATAAAAGAAGCGTGGATAGACAAAGAAATAACCTGCAACAATCGTTAGCAGTACAAAATACCTTCCTTTTGAAAGCCTAGCGTAGTCTAAAAGGCAATACGCCAGCAGTTGAAAGAAGGAGGCAAACAGAATAAATTGTAAGATCATTCTTTGGGCGTCTAACCAGCTTTAATACAGCAAGCACAAGGTGGTAACCCTTTCCCGTACCTCTCATGACCAATCAGCAAAGACACCCACACCTGAAAATTCTCGGATACGACCGCGTTTCACCCCCGTCCGGCCTTCCAACCTCTAACCTGGAACTTGCAACCTGTAACCAGTGACCGCTACACCTTCGGCAGTTTCCAGGGGGCGCGGTAGTGGGCTTTGGTGAGTTCGTTGGCTTTGGGGTCGTTGAGGAACGCGCCCTGCTGGGCGTCCCAGAATACCCGGCGTTCCAGTTTGTAGGCGATGTTGCCGATCTGGGCGTTGACAGCCACGTCGCGGCCGATTTCCACCGAACAGTGGGGCTTCTGCCGCGATTTGATGCACTCCAGAAAGTTCAGCGTGTGCTGGCTCAGGTCATCCCCGGACTTGCGCTGCGTCGGCAGCGCGTCGGTGAGGTACTTGCCACCCTCCACTTCGGGCAGCACTTCCCACTGGTTGCGGTCGATGACCAACGTGCCCAGGTTGCCGATGAAGGCCACGCCGTGTTCGCGGTCGTAGGGGCCGCGGGCGGTGCCGAGCGATTGTTCCCAGAGCAGGGTAAACTCGCCGAAGTCGTAGACGGCCTGCATCGTGTCGGGCGTCTCGCCGGCGTGGTCGGGAAAGCCGAATTTGCCCCCGACGGCCACCACCGACCGGGGCGCCGTTACCCGCATCCCCGACAAGGCCATGTCGATCATGTGGACGCCCCAATCGGTCATCAGCCCCCCGGCGTAGTCCCAGAAGTAGCGAAACGAGCCGTGGAAGCGATTTTGGTTGAAAGGTCGTTGGGGAGCGGGACCCAGCCAGGTTTCGTAATCCACCCCGGCGGGAACCGGACCGTCGGGCACGGGCGGAAATTGCTTGCCGTAGGGCATGAAAGCCCAGGTCTTGACGGTTCGGATGCGGCCCAGCTTGCCGGAGCGCACGTAGTCCAGCGCCGCGTTCCAGTGCGCCCCGCTGCGCTGCCACTGCCCCACCTGCACCACCCGGCCGTAGCGGTTGGCCGCCGCCACCATCAGGTTGCACTCCTCAATGGTGTTGGCAATCGGCTTCTCAACGTACACGTCCTTGCCCGCTTCGCAGGCGTACACCGTGGGCAAGCAATGCCAGTGGTCGGGCGTACCGACGATCACCGCGTCGATGTCCTTGTTGTCCAACAGTTTCCGAAAGTCACCGTACAGCGTGGCCTTGGGTTCGGCGGGCAATCGGTTGGCGGTCATCTTCGCCAGGTCGGCGGCGCGGCTGTGGAGGACGGTGCGGTCCACGTCGCAGAGGGCGATGCACGACACGCCCGGGTGCCGGAGGATGGAAGTCAGGTTGGCCCAACCCATGTTCTTGCAACCGATCAGGCCGAGGCGAACGGTATCATTGGCCGACACGGCGCGGGAACCCGCCCGCAGCGGCTCCGGCACCACGGTGGCCAGGCCGGCCCCGGCGGCGAGCTGCGAGGCGCTGCGCAAAAATTTTCGTCTGGATACGCTCACGGGAGTTGAAGTTGGTTGATGAATGCGCCGTTGTCGGGTGCGGTTTGGCAACGCTAATGGATATAACCCAGGTTTTTGTCTTTTATCTTGTCAATCCTTTCCCGGTCAAGGATCAGAAACTGTTCCCAGAACGGGTTTTCGGGCAGGCCCGCCACGCAGATGAGCGGTTCTTTTTTGATCGGATGGATGAAATACAACCGTCGGGCGTGGAGGTTGATGCCGCCGTCGGGATTGGGCCGTACGAAGCCGTACTTCACGTCGCCCCGGATGGGGGAGCCGATCCTGGCCAGCTGCGTCCGGATCTGGTGGGGGCGGCCCGTGGTGGGATTGACCTCCAGCAGGTAGTGGTCATTGAGCTTGCCCAGCACTTCGTAGCTCAGTTCCGCCTTCTGCCCCCCTTCCACTTCGTAGTCGTAAGCGGTGGTCACGTTGCGGGCCTCGTCCTTTACCAACCAATGCACCAGCTTGGCCTTGGGTTCGGCGGGTCGTTGCTTGACCACCGCCCAGTAGGTTTTCTGCACCTCGCGCTGGCGGAACAACTCGTTCATCCGCTCCAGGGCCTTGGACGTGCGGGCAAACACCACTAAGCCGCTCACGGGGCGATCGATGCGGTGAACCGTACCAAGGAATACATCACCCGGTTTTCCGTATTTTTCCTTGATGTACTGCTTCACCATGTCCGACAGGATCGGATCGCCCGTGGCGTCGCCCTGCACCAGCACCCCGCTGCTCTTGTTGACGATGATCAGGTGGTTGTCTTCGTAGATGACTTGGGCGTACTTGTTCATGGAAAGGCGGTTGGTAGCGGCTGACGCGGGGAAGTGGAACCGTCTCCCGGGTACCCGGCAAAGGTAGGATTTTTTCCGCCCCGCCGAAATCGGGGAGGAACCGACCCGGGTGAATAAATCAGGACGTGATTTTTGGGAAAGCCGCGGCTAAAAAAGTGGATTGCCACGACCATCAGGCTACAATCGCTGGCCGGCCTGGTAAAAAGTGGGTACCTGCGGGATACGGCCTTTTGCGGAGCCCGCCCAGCCACGAAAGCTACGCCTTGGTGACAAAAAGGCCGGGGTGAATTGCCGGGACGGGGGAAATAAAAACGGGTACCGACGGCAACGCCGGCATCATTCCGGCTTTCTCGCGCAGCCATTCCTTGGCTGGCGCCAGTTCCTTGAATACCCGGACATCGCGTCCGGAAAAAACCGTGATGACCTGGGTCAAGGTCGTGGTCAGTCCGTCCAATCCAATGAGGGCACTGGCCCGCACGAAGGGACGGTTGGCCCGCAGCGTTTCCTGGATTATTGGCAAATACTCGACGTTGAATTGCGTGTCCTGGATATTGATGAGCGAATACACCGAGTTTTCGGGAACGTCCCGCATCAGGCGCCGGCTTTGGCGGCAAATGCCCACGACTTCGTCCGTTTTCGCACCGGACAGGTCCGTGTAGCAAATCAGCAGATTGCGGTGCCGGATGAACTGAATGGCGGCCATAGCAGCAAGGGGGTTTGGCATGAATAACCCCCCCGGCCGGAAAGTAACACCCGGCTCGGTGCCGTCGTCCGCCCCCGCTTGTAATTTTTGGTTCCGGAAAGGAGGGCATTCGCTGGTTACCTGCCATCCCCCTTCGAAGCCGTCCCACGGGGCTGGGACTTACCCCTAAAAGTTTTGGAGTATTGAAATAAAAGCGACCCGGGTCAGCCAGCGGCGCCTTGGCCACCGAGAATGCCTTTCAGCAGGGATGCCCCCAAATCTTTGCGCAATTTCCCGTCCTGCACCAGCTGGACGAACTGGAGCGTACAACCGTGGGCCTGCTTGGCCGGGTCGTCGCTGAGGAAGGGATTGCCCAAACGAAAGGAGCCGTGCGTTTCGCCCAGTCCGCGCGTGGCCGGGTAGAGCAATACACTTTTTGCCGCCCGGTAGTACTGGTTGTACACGTACATCTGTTTCAAGTCGTCGTCGTCGGGTTGGGGCTGGCGCAACGCTTTCCATTTGGTGTCCACGACGTAGGTAACCGGTTCGGCCTTTTCACCGAGCGTACGGATGACAATGTCGGGCCTCACCCGCTTGTTTTCCCAGAAATACGCCGCTACCTGCTTCTCTACCCGTACCGTCCCACTTTCAACTCCCTTCAACTGGTTATAGATGTACGCCTCGAAGAGGGCGTTCATGTCGAAGAGAATGGCCAGGGTGTGTTCGCGTCCGCCCCGCAAGTCAGGCTGGTAGCCCAGCAAGATCAACCGGGCCAGGTCGAGGGCCGCCCGGTAACCTTCGGTTTTTCGGTCCAGGCGAATGGCGGCGAAGGTTCGTTCGTCCACGCGCTCCCCGGCCGTCGGCGGCAGGTGCGACGCCAGGCGTTGGGCTTGTCCAACCAGCCGCGGCTGACCCGTGAGTCGGGGGAAGAGTTGCAACGCCCCGCGCAGCACCCGGTAGAGGGGGTGGCGGGCATCGTAGGTCTGGTGCCGGACGTAAAAACGTTCCGGGTGCACGGCGTTCTCGCGAAGGTGCCGGCTAAACTGCAGACTGCCCTTCAAAACATCCTGGTTGGCTTCTTCCGAACGGTACTTTTTCACCAGGCCCTTCCGCAGGAGTGCTTCCGTTTCCGTCAGGAACGCGTCCAGGTAGGCTTCCAGGATGGAACCGGGCGGACAGTGCAACGGGGCGGGGGAGGCAACTCCCCGCAACAACCGGCATTCCCGGAGCATATCCAGCAGCACCCCTTGCCAGCAGGCTTGGCTTTCGGCTTCCGTACCCGGGGCCGTTTCCCGGTCGGCTTTGGGCAGGATTTCGACGGTCAGGCTCCCCACTTGAACCACGCCCACGTACTGCGAAAACCGCACGCCCTGGTGCAGCACCGTGAAGTAGCGGTTGCGGTGTCGCTCGTTGAATCGCACCAACGCCCGAAAGTCAACCTCGGTAAACGCCACGCCGTTTCGCTGGCCGGGATAGCGGAGGGTTTCGTGCTCAAATACCTGAATGATGCGGGGCGGCACGGGCGGAGTAGTCAGGTGGTTAGGGAATAGAGGCCCGGCGGTTGAAATCTGCGGCCCTTCCAAAGGTACCCCAAGTATAGTGAACGAAAAGTTGTTGGCGCCAACGAAATTAAAAATCTCACTCTATCTATTGTCCACCACCGACCGCTTGGTGGCTTCTCTCCGGTTGGTTCTGATTTCCATCGGGTACCGCGTTGCCTACCAACGAGGTTGTTTGATGATCGGCGAGTCAGGTGAAGGCGGTCCCGGTAATTTATTTCTGGTGAACGCGCGGATAATTCGGGGATTTCTTTTCCTTTAGGGTGACGGATCAACCGGCCGTTCAACCGTACCAAGCGCTTGCACTCGAATCACAACGAACCGACAACCTGTAACCTGTAACCCAATTGCATGAGCCAGAAAATCAACGTCGCCATTGTCGGACTGGGTTTCGGGGCCGAGTTCATCCCCATTTACCAGCGGCACCCGAACGCGAACATGTACGCCATCTGCCAACGTTCGAAGGACAAACTCGAAACGATCGGGAAGGCATTCGGCATTGAAAAGCGCTATTCCGATTTCGACGAGCTGCTGCAAGATCCCGGCGTGGAGGCCGTTCACATCAATTCGCCCATCCACCTGCACGCCTCCCAAAGCTTGGCGGCCCTGCGGGCGGGCAAGCACGTGGCCTGCACGGTGCCCATGGCCACGACGGTGGAGGAGTGCCACCAGTTGGTGAAAGCCCAGCGCGAATCCGGCAAAAAGTACATGATGATGGAGACGGTCGTCTACAGCCGGGAATTCCTGTTCGTGAAGGAGTTGTACGAGAAAGGGGAATTGGGGACAATTCAATTCCTGAAGGCGAGTCACCAACAGGACATGGACGGCTGGCCGGATTACTGGCCGGGCCTGCCCCCGATGCATTACGCCACGCACTGCGTGGGACCGGTGGCCGGCTTGCTCCGCCTGGAAGCCGAGTACGTTTCCTGCTTCGGATCGGGTACGATCCGGGAAGAGCTGATTGCCCACTACCGCTCGCCCTTCGCGGTAGAAAGTGCCCACATCAAGTTCAGGAACAGCGACCTGAGCGCCTGCGTTTACCGTTCCCTGTTCGACGTGGCCCGGCAATACCGCGAAAGCTTTGAGGTATACGGCAGCCGGAAGTCATTCGAATGGCCGCTGGTGGAGGGAGAAGATCCGGTCATCCACACGGCCAAGAAGCCAGAGCCCGACATTCCCGCGTCCGTCAAGGTACCCGACTACGCCCACCTGCTTCCCGAACCGATCCGTCCGTTCACGACCGGGGGCGTCTACGACGTGGAAGAAAACCAGCACTTGTCGTTTTTGCAGGGAAGCGGCCACGGCGGCTCTCACCCGCACCTGGCGCACGAATTCCTGATGAGCATTGTGGAGGACCGCGACCCGTTTCCCAACGCCGCTCAATCCGCCAATTGGACCAGCGTGGGCATCCTGGCGCACGAATCGGCCCTGCGGGGCGGGGAGATTATCCGGCTGCCGGACTTTGCGGGGTAGGTTAACAATTGGCTATTCCAGGGTTTGGAACCCCTGGAGGGCTAGGCTCTCAGTTATTCCGTTCCTCCTTTTCCAGGAAATTGGAACTTGATTCCCCAGCTACCCCGCAGCACGGGATCATTTTCATCGCCAATCCCGATGACCGCGATTTCGGCGTGAAAACCCAATGATTTTTTGTTGAAGGGAAATACCGTAACACCAACCGGGATCACCAGTCCCGCGAATGCGTTCACTCGCCCGCCCAACCCTCCGTAGAAATAAAAATCCTCCCGGTTGAGGAATTTATAATTTAGCGTCAGTTCCGCGCTCAGGTCATCCGCCGACACATCGGTGCTGATTCTCAAGTCCGGATGGAAGCGCTTTAAATCGTAGGAAACCGACGCGAAAGGCAGGCTGGACTGGTGGTAGGCCACGTTAACTTGGGCGCGGGAGACGGTACCCGTAGCCAGCAAGACCGCCAGCGGAAGGAAGCATTTATTCATCGCGCAAAGAAAAGAAAAAGCAACGCGAGTCGATTCAGTTGAAACAATAAAATTAAATTTGGATCAATCAACTACTCACTGTCCAACCTTACCTTCATGCAATCCACACCCCAACCAAATCAGCACCGGCCCGTGGGTTGGTGCCGGTGGTCAATGCTGTTCCTCCTCCCGGTTCTCGTTTCCTGCGTGGCCAACCAAGCGCCCACCGCCCAAAACGCCGCGGCAACGGCTGCGGCGAAGGGCGAGGTTACTGCTCCCCGCCGGATTGAAATCCTGTTCCTGGGCGACAATGGCCACCACCAGCCCATCGAGCGGGTCCCGTCCCTGATGGCCGCCCTGGGTGCCAAGGGCATCAACTTCACCTACACCGACCAGCTGGGGGACCTCAACCCGGCCAACCTCAACAAGTACGACGGCCTGTTGATTTACGCCAACCACGACTCGATCGGCCCCGTCCAGGAGAAAGCCCTGCTGGACTACGTGGCCTCGGGCAAGGGCCTGATCCCGGTGCACTGCGCCTCCTACTGCTTCCGCAATTCCGAAGCGTACGTGAAGCTGGTGGGCGGGCAGTTCAAAAGCCACGGGATGGATACCATCCAGTCGGTGATTGTCAACCCGGCGCACCCGGCCATTGCGGGCGTGGGAAATTTCCGGACCTACGACGAGACCTACGTCCACGACCGGCTCAATCCCGACAACACCGTACTGAGCGAACGGCCGGCCGGCGACCGCCCGGAGCCTTACACCTGGGTGCGCAACCACGGCCAGGGGCGGGTCTTTTACACCGCTTACGGCCACGACGAGGCTACCTTCGACAACCCCGGCTTCCACGCGCTGATGGAGAAGGGCATCCTCTGGGCCGTCGGCGACCGGGTCCGGCAGCTCCGCGACGGGTTGAATCCCCAACCGTTCGCGTACGCGGAGGCGAGCCTCCCTAATTACGAAAAGCGGTCCGGCCCGCAGTTGCGGCAAGAACCCCTCTCGCCGGAAGAATCGATGAAGCACATTCAGGTGCCGCCCGATTTCACGCTCGAACTCTTCGCCCACGAACCCGACGTGATGCACCCCATCGCGATGACCTGGGACGAGCGCGGGCGCTTGTTCGTGCTGATCACCAAGGACTATCCCCACGAACGCAAGGAGCGGCAGGGCAGCGACTACATCCTGATTTGTGAGGACACCACCGGGGACGGCAAGGCCGACAAGTTTACCCGTTACGCCGAAGGACTGAGCGTGCCGACGGGCCTGCTTCCCTACGACGGCGGGCTGATTGTCACCCAGGCGCCGCACATCCTCTACCTGAAAGATACCGACGGCGACGACCGGGCGGACGTGAAAAAGACCTTGCTCACCGGCTTCGGCACCTTCGACACGCACGCCGGTCCGTCGAACCTGCACTACGGATTCGACAACTGGATCTGGGGCAGCGTGGGCTACTCGGGCTTCAAGGGAAAGGTGGGCAACGACCCCGACAGCCTCAAGTTTGGCCAGGGCTTCTTCCGCTTCCGGCCGGATGGCTCCCAGTTGGAATACGTCACCAGCACGTCGAACAATACCTGGGGCCTGGCCTTCGACGAAACGGGCAGCCTCTTCGGCTCCACGGCCAACAACGCCCACGGCTGGTACGCCCCCATTCCGCACCGCTACTTCTCCTCCGCGCCGGCGGTCGACAACGGCGGCCGCGGTATCGACACGCACAAGGACATGAAGCCCATCACTTCGCGCGTGCGGCAGGTGGACGTGTTCGGGGGGTTCACGGCCGCTTCGGGACACAACTTCTACACGGCCCGCGCCTTTCCGAAAGCCTACTGGAACCGGGTGGCATTCGTGAGCGAACCCACCGGCCACGTAGTCCACCAGAACGTGATGACCAAGCAGGGCACCGATTACGAAGACACCGAGGGCTTTAACCTCCTGGCCGGAGCCGACGAGTGGGTAGCACCGGTGTTTGCCGAAGTGGGACCGGACGGAGCCGTTTGGGTCGCCGACTGGTACAGCTTCATCGTGCAGCACAACCCTACGCCCAAAGGGTTCAAAAATGGTCCCGGCAACGCGTACGTCACTAACTTGCGCGACTACACCCACGGCCGCCTCTACCGGATTGCCTACAAGGGGGCTCCGGCCTACGCACCGATGACTTTGAGCAAGGATCGCCCGCAGGAGTTGGTGGCGGCGCTTAAAAACACCAACATGTTCTGGCGGCAAACCGCGCAGCGGCTGCTGGTGGAACGGGGAGAGCGCGAAGTAATCCCGCAGTTGATTGCGCTGGTGAAGGATCAATCGCTCGACGAAATCGGCCTCAATCCCGCGGCGATCCACGCGCTGTGGACGCTCCACGGGCTGGGCGCGCTGGACGGCTCCGACGAGCGGGCGCTGCAAGCGGCCCGCTCGGCCCTCAAACACGCGGACGCGGGCGTCCGGAAAACGGCGGTGCAGGTACTGCCCCACCAGGCAACCACGGTCGAGGATCTCTTGCAGGCCAATACCCTCGGGGACCAGGAACCCCTGGTTGTATTGAACACGCTGCTGGCCCTCTCGCAGGTGCCGTTGTCACCGGCCGCGGAAAGCGCGGTGCTGGCGCGGCTCGAGGGGGCAACGGAAACCAACGACCGCTGGCTGCCCGATGCCTTCGCCTGCGTGCTGACCAGCCACCAGGGCAAGCTCCTGAAAACCTACCTGGCCCGCGCCGCCCGAAAGGCCGGGAGCGGATCAAAACTCGCCGGGAGCGCGACGGTAGGCCATCATTCCCACGCCGACGGGCTTTCGGCGAGTGCGGCAACCGCACCCATTACCGCGACGGCTCCGGCGGCGGTTGCCCAAGCGAGTGACAAACCGGACCTGGTTATTACGGGAGTGCGCACGCAACCGGTCGCGCCGGCGGTGCGCGAAACCGCCCGCATTTTCATCGACGTGCAGAACCGGGGCGGGGCCGCCATTCCGAGAAACACCGTGACGCCGTTGGCCATCCGCGTGGAAGGCCCCAGTAAACGGATCGACATGGTGAGTTTGGTGTTCGCCGATGGGCTGGCCCCGGGGGAAAGCACCACCATCACGCAATTCAGCAATGGTCCCTGGGTCAACACCTTGGAAATGAGTTCGGATAAGCCGGGCACGTTCAGCATCGCGGCCGTGGTGGACCGCGACAACGGGATTGAGGAGGGTGACGAGTCGAACAACGCGTTTACGCACCGCCTCACCTACCGTCCGCCTCCCAGCCTGGCCACCTACGTGCTGGAACGGTCGGTGCGCAGCTACGCGTCGGTGGCGCCGGTCGATTCAGTGGTGGCGTTGCTGCGGCAGGCGCAGCAACTCGATTCGACGGGCAACCAGGCAGTGGTGAAGGGCATCTCGAAAGGCTGGAGTCCCAAGCGCAAGGCGAGCGTTCGGAAAGCCGATCAGGTTTTTGTGAACCGCCTGAGCAAGACCGTTTCCGTCGACAACCAGGAAGGGTGGAACGGCTTGTTGCAGGCCTGGGGTCTGCGGTTGGCCCCGGCCGCCAATCCCGACGCGACCGTGATCCGTCTTCGCGTGGTGCGGGAAGCCTTGCAGTTCGACAAGAAGGAGTTTTCGGTAACGGCGGGTAAACCGGTGGAAATCACCTTTGAAAACCCCGACGCTATGCAACACAACGTTGTAATCGGCAAGCCCGCCTCGTTGGAAATCATCGGAGCGGCGGCCGACAAGATGATCACGGCCCCGAACGGAGCCGAACAGAACTACGTGCCGTCCATTCCACAGGTGCTGTTCGCCACCAAGCTGGTCGACCCGGACGGGTCGTTCCGCCTCCAGTTCACTGCGCCCAGCCAGCCCGGCGACTACCCGTTCGTGTGCACGTTTCCCGGTCACTGGCGCGTGATGAACGGGGTGATGAAGGTGAAGCCGGGCAAGGCCCCCTCCAAACCCTGAAGATCCTGCCGTACGCCGATCGTAACACCACCGCGCTTGCCTGATCATTGCGGTCTTCGTGAATCCACCATCCAGACCCCCAGGTTTTCAAAACCTGGGGGTCTGGATGGTGGATTCTGGCACCAAAATCAACTTCTCATTGCGCCATAGAGCAAAATTAAGCAATTGAAAAACAGCGCTTTACCTGCCAACTACTTTGTTATAACGCAACGACGCTACCACTGACTACTCGATGCTGTGGTTTGGCTTCGCTCCCCACGCCCGTTGAATACGGCTATTGTCGTCACCCTGCCCTTCTTTTGCTTTATTCGCCGCGCGAAAGTTGAAAATCCTTTCCCAACTCCTACCTTTGGGCGTCTAAAATCAAAAACTAAAAACAGTTCGTATGAATAGTAATCTTTTCTACCTGGTTCCCCTCTTCGGCATTATATCACTTCTCTACACGTTCTGGCGTTCGGCCTGGGTGACCAGGCAGGACGCGGGCGATGCCAAAATGACCACCATCGCCGGCTACATTTCCGAAGGCGCGATGGCCTTTCTGCGGGCCGAGTACCGCGTGCTCACTTACTTTGCCATCATTGCCTCCATTCTTTTGGCCTTCTTATCTTACGGCAACGAACGATCGTCCCCACTCATCGTCGTGGCTTTTCTCATTGGTGCCTTCCTGTCCGCCCTGGCGGGTTTTATCGGGATGCGCATTGCCACCAAGGCCAACGTGCGCACCGCCCAGGCCGCCCGTACCAGTTTGTCCAAAGCCCTCGACGTCTCCTTTGCCGGTGGTTCAGTGATGGGCATGGGGGTGGCCGGCTTGGCCGTGTTGGGTCTGGGTTCGCTGTTCATCGTGCTCAAATACATTTTTTTCGACCGCGCGGGCGGCACTTCGGTGGATAGCCTCGAAATGGAACGCACACTTGAGGTACTGACTGGCTTCTCGCTGGGAGCCGAAAGCATTGCCCTTTTCGCCCGCGTGGGCGGGGGCATCTACACCAAGGCCGCCGACGTGGGGGCCGATTTGGTGGGAAAAGTGGAAGCGGGCATTCCCGAGGATGATCCCCGCAATCCCGCCACCATCGCCGACAACGTGGGTGACAACGTGGGTGACGTGGCCGGAATGGGGGCTGACTTGTTCGGTTCTTACGTGGCGACCATTCTGGCGACGATGGTACTGGGCCGGGAAATTACGGTGCAGGACGATTTCGGCGGGTTTTCGCCCATCCTCCTGCCCATGCTCATTGCGGGCATGGGTATTTTGTTTTCCATCGTTGGTACCTTCTTTGTGAAGATAGCGGAAAACAACGAGGCCAGTGCTGCCGTCGTGCAGGGGGCGCTGAACCGGGGCAACTGGGGTTCCATTGTTCTGACGGGGATTGCTTCTTACTTCCTCATCAACTGGTTGTTGCCCGATACGCTGGAACTACGGGGCGTCGTTTTCACCAAGTTGCAAGTGTTCGGCGCAGTGGTGCTGGGCCTGGTGGTGGGTACGCTGATGAGCTTAATTACCGAGTACTACACGGCCATGGGCAAGCGCCCGGTCAATACCATTGTCCAACAATCCTCCACCGGACACGCCACCAACATCATCGGCGGCCTATCGGTCGGAATGGAATCGACGATGTTGCCCATCATCGTGCTGGCGGCGGGCATCTACGGTGCTTTTGAACTGGCCGGACTCTACGGCGTGGCCATTGCTGCCTCCGGCATGATGGCCACCACCGCGATGCAATTGGCCATCGACGCTTTCGGTCCAATTGCCGACAACGCGGGCGGGATCGCTGAAATGAGCGAGTTGCCCAAGGACGTCCGCGCCAAGACCGATACGTTGGACGCGGTGGGCAACACGACTGCGGCCACCGGCAAGGGCTTTGCCATCGCTTCGGCGGCACTCACCTCCCTCGCTCTCTTTGCCGCCTTCGTGGGCATCGCTGGCATCGACGCCATCAACATCTACAAGGCCGATGTACTGGCGGGTCTGTTCATCGGGGCAATGATTCCGTTTATTTTCTCTTCTCTGGCCATCGCGGCGGTGGGGCGGGCGGCCATGGCGATGGTGCAGGAGGTACGGCGGCAGTTCCGCGAAATCCCCGGCATTATGGAAGGAACGGGCAAGCCCGAATACGACAAGTGCGTGGCCATCTCTACCCAGGCTTCCATCCGCGAAATGATGCTGCCAGGGGCCATTGCCCTGACCGTGCCGGTGGTGGTGGGCTTTCTCTTCGGGCCCGAAGTGCTGGGCGGCCTGCTGGCGGGCGTGACGGTGAGCGGCGTGCTGATGGGCATCTTCCAGTCCAACGCCGGAGGTGCCTGGGACAACGCCAAAAAGTCCTTTGAGAAGGGCGTGGTGATCAACGGGCAGACGTATTACAAGGGCTCCGATCCGCACAAGGCCTCTGTAACGGGCGACACGGTGGGCGATCCGTTCAAGGATACGTCCGGCCCCTCGATGAACATCCTCATCAAGCTGATGTCCATTGTCTCGTTGGTTATCGCCCCTTACATTAGCGTCGGAACGATCGACGCGGAAGCGAAGCTGCTCAAGGAGAAGGCCGCCAAAACGGAAGTGATGACCTTGCCCCCCGCAATCAAATAAAGCCAACTTCTGCCGTTGAAGGTCTCTACCCGGCGGATTGCCGCTCAGTTGAACCGGATGGAGTGTCTCTTCAAGAACTCCAGCGAAGTTGCTAACCGGATGGGCAACCGTTGCCATTGGTGCAGCGGATGAATTTTAAAGGTCCGGCCTTTTTTGAATGGGGATAATTCTCTATTTTTGCTCGCTGATCGCTCCCGCATTTTAACGGATGCTTGCCGGTCGGCAGAACGAAACACCAAATTCCGGTTCTGGTGATATAGTTTAGCTTATTTCGGGAATTTAGCGGTTCTATAGTGTAATGGATAGCATCCGACCCTCCGAAGGTCGTAGTTCAGGTTCGAGTCCTGATAGGACCACAATTTTAAAATTAACCCCTTGTAAGCCAACAACTTACAAGGGGTTTTTCTTTCGGGTCAAGTGGTAGGTCAAGTGAATTCATCGGGGTATGGAAGGGCAGGAGATTTTCTACAAGATGGAACCGGAGGCAGAGCAGACCTCTCAAGGTGCCAATGATGATCAATTCCTTTTCGGGCTGGCCCGCCAACCCACCGACCAGAGCGTAATTTCCGGCTTCTTGCTGAAGAAATGGCAGTGGTACGCCCGAAGCGACGTAAAACGAGCGATGAGATGGTTGATTCATACAAAAGATATTATCGAAGGTCTTCGTATTGAAAGTGATCGCAAGGATCATTTCCGCAGTCTGGTAGACAGATTCCATTATTACCAGATTCAACACGAAATAGCCAAAGAATTGATCGTTGAATGGATTCGTCAGCCCAGAGAGACTCCTGCTTCTGCCCCGGATGCCACCGTAGCCGAGCTGGTTGAAGAAGACAAAACTCCGTCAACTTCAATTACCCACGAAAGCCCATTTGTTTCCGAATTGATTGCTCGTCAAATTCTGTCCGGAAACCCGGAACGGCCGTTGGGCAAGGCGACTTTTTACAAACTAGTGAAGAGCGGGAAGATTACCGCCTATTCTCCTACGCCGCGCCGCCGGGTGTATTCTCGCTCCGAGATCCTGGCTTATCTGCATTCTCAACAAAAAACCCGTTGACGCGGTGAGGCACGCCAACGGAAAGCGTTCTCCTCTTTTGCCCCCCTTTTAGCAGCGGTTAGCATTTCCGGCTTGCCTCGCAGCGCTGGTTGATGGGGTCTTCGTCGGAATCCAGCACGATTCGACAACGGTTTTCGCAATGGAGCGGGATCGTTTTGGCGTATTCGGTTCCGGTAGTTTCTTTACGGTTGTCTTTCGCCCAAATTCTTCGAACAAGGCCCTTCCCGAGGTTGAACTAGACCGTAATCGCACTCCTCCCGGCCATCGGAGTGGGTTTTGGAGTGGTTTGCGACTTGCTTTTAGCCCGTTGGAGCCTGTTTGCGGTTTGTTTTTGACATGTTTTTGACTGTTTTTAGCTTGTTTTTGGCATGTTTTTGCTTGTTTTCGGCCCGTGTTCGTGGGATTCTTTTCAGGAGCCGCACGTATGCGACCGCTTTCAAGCGAATTTCAACAAAGCCTTGCCACCCACCCTCAAACCGAAGAAACTATTGGTGGCTCCTGGTTGCTCATCTTTGATAAGTGACTGTCGTCGGCCATTTTGTAGTCAATGAGTAGTGGAAGGAAGTGAAGTCAGCATTCGCGCTTGTTAAACGGTTGAGTTTTTGAGCCGTTGACCGTTACGTTATTCTATCATGCTGAGAAGCTTTCTAAGCCCTAACGGGGTATTTCCGCTACTTTTACCCTTGTGGCACAAGATTACGATAAGATCTTCCGGGAAGTCTTCAAAGACATCTTCCCGGTAGTAGCTCAGAAACTGCTTGGCATTCTCGACGGACACTACCAACCCTTCCGGTGGATTTGCAGTACACCTCCGAGCGGGAAGCCGACCAACGCTGGCAAGTGACGCCGGAAGAGGGCGAGTCTTTCGTGCGGAAACTGGAGTTATCGCAACGAGCCTTGCAACTGATTCGTTTAGCAGGGTTGAGAAATCTTGGACAAACCGTATTTAA